>JADFMZ010000186.1 GCA_022563615.1 Planctomycetota bacterium | reverse complement strand
CGACGCGCTTCGACGCTCACGCCGCCGGCGATGGGCGTCGTCAGCCTGTTGCCTTTCCAGACGGCCGTGGCCGCGGGCATCACGTGCCCCGGAGCGTTGTCGATCGACTGGAACCCCGCCGTGCCGGTCGGATCTAAAAGGGCCAGGAACGACGGATTGAAAGCGCCGCATCCGACCAGGGAAAGAACCAGCCACCCCAGCAGCAACCCAGGCCCCGGGCGGACCTGCCTTCGCCGTACGATTCCATTTCCCGATGAACGATTCCGCAACAACATGCTGACCCTCAGGCGCATCTGCGCCGGCACTTCAACCCCATCACGGATAATCGTAGTACGACCTACGATCGCCATCAACCAGTATCGTCCTGACAACTGGCTGGTCAAGGCGAAAAATCGGCGATCCGACCCTCCAGCCCGCATTCGACCTGTGGCGGGCGAGCCGCGTACACCGTCCTTTTTCAATGGGCGGGCTCGGCGGGCGTCCCGGGAGGGCGACTTGCGCTTGGAAGTTGGGCGTTGCACTGGAGTGAATTGACGATTGGTTACGCCTGCATACGATCTTTGTTAACCAGTGCTTTGATCCGGCCCCAGCCGAGAAAGGAATAGGCCCAATGATGATTCCCGAGGCAATCAGCGCTAAATTGAACGAGCAGACCACGGCGGAGTTCGAGGCTTCGCACAAGTATCTGGCGATGGCCTGCGCATTGGATCAGATGGGGATGAAGATTCTGTCCAAGTGGTTCGTCCGACAGGCTGCGGAGGAGCGCGAGCACGCCATGCAGTTCATCGACTATCTGCAGCAGGTCGGCGCCTCCGTTGTGCTCGATGCCGTGCCCAAGCCGAAGGAGAAGAATCGAACGGTCAAAGAGATTGTCCAGGCCGCGCTCGATAGCGAATTGGCCATCACGCAAAGGATCAACGAGTTGGCCGCGCTCTGCGAAGCTGAAAACGACTACGCCACAAGGAGTTTCGTCAACAAGTTTGTGGACGAGCAGGTCGAAGAGGTCTCGACCATGACAGACTTGTTGGAGATGGTGGAGCTGGCCGGCGACAATCTGCTTCAGATTGAAATGCACTTGCAGTATGAGATGACGGCCAAAGGCTAATGCCGTGTTCACCCCGTAGGGGTATCTGAGAATAGCCCAGCGATTCATCGCTGGGAGATCGGCGTGTTCGGCGCAACGCAAATCCCGGAGGGACGAATGAACCGCCGGAAGAGCGATCGCTTGCAGCCGTCCCTCCGGGACTTGAATGGACTCTTGGACACCCGCGACCCGGCGTTGGAAACGCCGGGCTATTCTCGGAGCGTCCCTCTGGGACTCAAACCCTATCCCAAAGAGTGTGGCGCGGGTTCGTAGCTCGTGCGCTAACACCGGTTGAAAACCGGTGCCACAAGAGTTAATGGGATAGGCTCTTAGCAGTACAGCGCAAGGTGCCGAACTCGTGTAGTGTGCAAGTCCTTGCGACGTAAAGGGTTGCGCTCTTCGGGAGGCCGCGGCGCGTTTTGGGTCACGGGCGGGTCCGCCGCGGGTCGGGTCACCGCCGGTTTGCCGGCGGTTCCGAGTCGCTTGCGCGCGTGGGAACATTCACTGAGAAAACGGGATGACTGAAGCAATACCGATCGCACCCATTGACGACTTGCAGGAGTCGTTGCGCTCGCTCCGCGAACAACTGGTCAAACATCGGCTCTACGTCCAAATGAAGACCCCGGCCGATTTGCGCATCTTCATGGAGCATCATGTCTTCGCCGTGTGGGACTTTATGTCTCTTCTGAAAGCGTTGCAGCTTCGCCTGACCTGCGTCACGATTCCGTGGGTGCCCCAGGGCGATCCGAACGCTCGACGCCTGATCAACGAAATCGTATTGGACGAGGAGAGCGATGACAACGGCGAAGGCGGATACACCAGTCACTTCGAGCTATATCGTGCTGCGATGGCTCAATCAGGAGCGAACGCGTCCGCGATAGACGACTTTCTCGATCGACTTGGGCGAGGGGATCCGTTTTACGAAGCATTGGAACAGGCGCGGGTACCCGAGGCGGCGCGAATCTTCGTTCGAGCAACATGGGACATCCTCGGGTCGAAATCCACGCACTCCATCGCCGCGGCCTTTACCTTCGGGCGCGAAGACCTCATCCCGGATATGTTCCGGGCCTTGGTGCTGGATCTCGATGAACGTTTTCCAAACCAGTTGGGCTTGCTCCGCTACTATTTGGAGCGTCATATCCAGTTGGACGAGGAACATCACACACCCTTGGCGCGGCGGATGGTTGCTGCTTTGTGCGAGACGGATCAGAAAAAGTGGCGAGAAGCCAAAGAGGCCGCTCGGGCCGCTTTGCATGCCCGGATCGCTCTTTGGGATGGTATAGTTGAACAAATAACCCTGAGCCGAGGAAGAGGTCGCGACTAACACGCATGCCGTCGCTGGTTTCGCGGACGTCCCGCTCGTAGTCCGGTGGGGTGCCTCTTGATGCACATTCGGCATACCGCCTCTGTCGCCGGGCCGTGGAATGAGCGATAGGCGGTGGATCGACCGATGACCAACGAGCTCGCCGCCGCCCGATTCAACAACTTCTACGAGTTCGGCCTCAACAAGGAGCGTTGGTGGCGGGAAGCGGCAGAAGATGGTTCGCCCGTGGACCCTCCAGGCCGGCGTCCTGAACGATCCTTGACTCGACCGATCGGGATTGGTTTATTCCCTATACTATCATGAGCAACGCAAAGCCGATTGATCTGCGAAGCGACACCGTAACTCGCCCCTCGCCCGAGATGCGCCGGGCCATGGCTGAGGCTGAAGTCGGCGACGACATCTTCGGCGATGACCCCACCGTGAATCGCCTTCAGGAAGAGGTTGCCCGATTGCTGGGCAAGGAGGCGGCGATTTATCTGCCCTCGGGCTCCATGGCGAATCAAACAGCCATTCGCTCGCAAACCCAGCCGGGGGACGAGATCATCGTGCATGGCGAAAGCCACATTTACCATTACGAGGGCGGTGCGCCGGCGGGGCTTTCCGGATGCTCGCTGCGTTTGTTGTCCGGCCAGCGGGGTTTGTTCGACGCGGCGGCAGTCCGCGCGGCGGTTCGGCCAACCGACTCGCATTTTCCCCAATCGGCGTTGATTATTGTCGAAAACACGCACAATCGTGGCGGCGGAAGTCTCTGGTCCATCGAGGCGATCGCGGAGATTCGTAAAGTCGCGGACGAGTTCGCTTTGAAGATGCACCTGGACGGCGCGAGGTTGATGAACGCCTGCGTAGCCACCGGCCACTCACCGCCCCAATACACGCGGTACTTCGATACCGTCTCGATGTGCTTCTCGAAGGGGCTTGGCGCGCCCGTCGGGTCAGCCGTCGCGGGGTCCGCCCAGGCGATTCGGCGTATCCACCGCTATCGAAAGATGTTCGGCGGCGGAATGCGCCAGGCGGGCATCATCGCCGCCGGCGCGCTCTACGCGATCGAGCACAACATCGAGAGGCTGGCTCAGGACCATGCCAATGCCAAACGGCTAGCTACGGCGCTGGCGGCTATGCCCGGGGTCTCCATCGATCTCGATGCCGTTGAAACGAACATCGTATTTTTCGATCTGAGTGAAACCCAAGGTGAAGCCAAGGCGCTTTGCGATACCCTGCACGAACGAGGCGTGTGGGTCTTGCCGGTCGGCCCCCAACGCGTCCGAGCCGTAACCCACCTGGACGTGTCAAGTGATGACATCGACCGAGCGATCGCCGTTCTACGGACGGTGCTGGCGTAACTCCTGCCTGGAGCGGCCAGCCCCCTCAATTCACGGGTTCCCGATTCCGCGTTCCATTTGTCCGGGTACATCCTCCAAGGCTTCCATCAACAACGCGAATATGATATCCTATCGAGCGCGAGTTACCCGGATGGCTTCCCGGACAATAGCGGGATCAGGCCGGTTGCCAGGTATTGTTCAGCCGTCGGGCTCAGGGATGATGGAGGCTCTCGTTTGCGGGCAAGCGTCTTTGGGCCGAACCATAGGACAAGCTAGGACAGGGGACGCAACGCGATGGCCAGGTTCTCAGTAATCATCCCCGCCGCCGGAAAGGCGGAGCGATTTGGCGGTCAGGATAACAAGACGTTCGCCAAGCTGGGCGGCAGGCCGATGTTCCTTCGCACGCTCGAATTGTTCATCAACCGTTCGGACGTCTGCCAGACGATCCTTGCCGTCGCTTCGGAGGATCTCGGCACGATGAAGACCAAGTACGGCCCCAACCTGGGTTTCATGGGCGTTACGCTCGTGGAAGGCGGCGAGAAACGCTTCGACACGGTAGCGGCTGCGCTGGCTGTTGTGGCGGATGAAGCCGACTACGTGGTCGTCCATGACGCTGCCCGACCGTGTGCGACCGTCGATCGGATTGACGCCGTCTTTGCGGAAGCCGTCAAAACCGGGGCGGCGATTCTGGCTGCCCCCATCACCGGAACCATCAAGCTGGTGTCGCCGTCGAAGGTGATCGACGAGACTCGATCCCGCGAGGGTCTGTTCGAGGCCCAAACTCCTCAGGTGTTCCGGAAGGATGTGCTCCTGGAGGCGTACAAGCGGCTCGAAGGTGCCGAGCGGGAAATCACAGACGACGCCCAGGCGGTGGAGTTGGCCGGTCACCCCGTCTCGGTTGTTCAGTCAGACTCGACAAACCTGAAAATCACAACCAAGGCGGACTTGACGCTCGCCAATGCGATCTTGAAGAGTCGCCCGGCCCCGAAGGTGGCCCGGTTGGGCGCGTTCGCAGAGGCCCAGTGGTAAGTGGCGCCTGCTTGCCGCTAGCTAAACGTGTTGACGGCTGCCGCTGCTCTGGCTCTAATGCGCTCCAGGCGGAAAGACAAGGTAGGGGTCTTGTGTTTTGCGCGGGCATTTTCTGGATCGAGAAACCATGATGTTCGTTGTTGGAAATCCTCGGACGGCGGTTTGTTTGCTGGCCTCGTGCGCGGCTTGGATGGTTGGCGGGTGCAACGTGGACGGTGCGTGGGGCACCCGGCTTAGCCGGTCGCAGCGCGTCGCCTGGTCAGGGCAAGCTGACTTGAGCCGACCCGGAGGCGTGGACATCACGATCGTTGAACCGCGTGAGGTTGATCTCGTGGAAAACGTGCTGGCCAACCGGCAACAATACTTTCAAAGTCTGCAACAACTTCATGATTTCTATTCCGCGCGGGGCTACGCCACGAAACGGTCCTGGGCTGGGGCGGAACTGGCCGGCATGCGAAGCGTCAAGCGCTTTCGCTTTCTGTTGGATGCGGAGGTGCCGTCCGACGCGCTCCACGCGGTCGACTCCATCCCGCAGGCTGATCGGCTTTACGAACGAGGCCTGGAACTGATGCGGCAGGGAGGTCACGGCGTGCCGGCTGTGTATCGGAAGGACCGTATGGTCGAGGCGGCTGAGGTGTTCCGCCAGATGATCGAGGAATATCCCAACAGCAACAAGATTGCCGACGCAGCCTTCTTTTGCGGCGAGATCCACAAGGACTACCTGCCGGGACAGGAGTTGATCGCCGTCAACTGGTACGAGCGAGCCTGGACCTGGCAATCGGAAACGACTCACCCGGCGCGTTTCCAGGCGGCGGTCGTGTATGATTATCGACTCCAGGATCGCGACCGCGCCCTGGAACTCTATCAGACCGTCGTGCGGAATCCCCTGGCCGACAAGAGTAACGTGCGTTTCGCCGCTCGCCGCATCCGCGAACTGACGGGTGTGGAGCAGCCGTTGTTCGGTTCACCGCCGTAGTGGATTATTTCTTCGGCTTGGCGATCCAGCCTTCCCCCAAACATTGGCGACGAGTGCTGCCATGCCGCGCATCTTCGCGTCTCTTGCGATCGGAAACGGCCTCGTCCTGGTAGGGACGGCCGTCCTGGGTTGGCTGCACGTGTGGCCTACGCCCGAACGTCACGTTCTGCTCGCCGTTTTTTCCCTGCTGGTCAGTTGTCTCGTGCAGGTGCTCCTGGTCACGTACTTTTCCATTACGGGAAAGTTAATCGCCCAGGCTGTGCACCTGGGCGGGCTCGATGTGAAACCGCTCCTGGCGCTCAACCGGCGTAAACGCGCGGTGATGCGACGGCTGGGCGTCGTGCTCGCCAGCGTGGTTCTGGTCACCAGTGTCGGCGCCGTCCATTGGCGCTACGGCACCTGGGCGTCGGTCCATTCCGTAGCGGCGCTGGCGGTGCTGTGCGTCCACATGCTCGTTTTGTTTCAGCAGTATGTTCTTGTCGCCGAGAATGCGGCCGACGTGGAGCGCACGATGTCGGCCTACACGCTCCGGCGCAACGCCCTGAACCGGATCAGCGGTGAGCCGCTCGCACAGCCGCACTGAGGCCCTCTCCCAAAGAGCCGCGATCGGCCCGACGATCGCGCTGTGCCTGATCAATCTTGATTGGGCGGGTTGTTCGCCGGGAGGGCGAAGCCCCACCACGTCAGCAAGCATAACTTACAGCGATACTGCGACGAATTCGCCTTTCGCTGGAATTGTCGGATAGTGAGAGACGGCGAGCGCACAGAATCCCCGATGCGACTTGCTCCAGTTTACCGATTGACGTATACTTCTAAGCATAAACTGTGGGCGACGGGAGTTGAACCCG
>JADFMZ010000185.1 GCA_022563615.1 Planctomycetota bacterium | reverse complement strand
AGTTGATCGGAAGCTGTTTGTAGCTGGTGATGTACGCCCGGGCGATCTCGGTCACGACTTCCTCATGCGTGGGGCCCAGCACGGTCCGCGATCGCCAATCGTCGCCGCCTCCGCCGCCGAGGCGCAGGAGCACGTCCCCCATAGCTTTGACCCGCCCCGTCTGCTCCCACCATTCGATCGGGTGCAGGGCCGGCATGTTCAGCTCGATCGCCCCGGCCCGGTTCATTTCGTCGCGAACGATGGCCTCGATCTTGCGGAGGGATCGGTATCCCAGCGGCAGGTAGGTATAGGCCCCAGCCACCACCTGACGGATGAGGCCCGCCCGAATCATCAGTTGATGAGAAGGGACGGTCGCCTCCGCCGGCGTTTCTTTCGTTGTCGGAATAAAAAACTCAGACCATTTCATGCAGAGCATCAATAGCGTTTGCTAGGCCTATTGGCAAGGTGGAAGCGACCAAGGCCGCTATTTCGATTTAAGGTCAGCGCAACGTCGGTGCCGAATAGGGCTGGGTCGGCTATAATTCGATATGGTGAATACGCGATTGGTCCCATGAACCTGGACGACAAAATCTGCTACTGCTACGGCGTGTCGATGCGGAAGCTGGTCAACTATGCACGGCGTACGCGCCCGCAAAGGCCGAGCCTGATGACTGGGTGTCTCGGCGCCGGCACCGGCTGCGGCTGGTGCATTCCCTTCCTGATTAAGATCGCCGAGGACGTTGACGCACTTGACGCGAATCCTCTCTTGGACGGAAACCCTATGACGCCGGAAGAGTACGCCGCCAAGCGAAAGACCTACATCAAAACCGAGCCAAAGAACACGTTTGAGTAATGCCCTACCCCATGGAGTGATGCGCCCATGATTCCAACCCGAGCCGCGGGCTTCAGCCCGCGCGATGTCTCGGTCTCCAGTGACCGCCCGTCACTTTCGCAAACTGTAGTCTGTAGCCTGTAGCCTGTAGCCCGAAGTCTGTAGCCTGTAGTTTGTAGCCTGCGGCTCAGAGGATCACGAAACTTGCGAAACACGGCGCCGGCGCGGCAGCGATTCGCCTCGTCGCTACGACGAAACCCGCTCGGCGGAGTCGCGGCCTTTTCGGATGAACCGCTTCCAGTCTCTCCGGCTGCCGGAGTGATCGTCCTGAGACATACCGGCGTTGAGCACTCGCTCGATTTCGTCGGCGGAAAAGCCCCGATCGACCATCTGGCGGATGAGTCGGGCGGCCTCGCTGTTGCGATGCACCCGTCGCCACTGCGGTCCGATGATCGAGACAAGGGCGACCACCAATGCAGCAATGCCCCACACGGTCGGAGGGGTGAGTAACCGGGTTACTTCGCTACTGGCCAATAGGTCCATAAGTGTTCTCCCAAGAGCTTTCGCAGGTTGGGACGGCCGCCGTGGAGGAACGTCCCAACACCGGAGACTATTCGCATTTTCCGGCTGATTATTCCCGCCAATTTCGACCGGACCGTTCAAGCATGGGGGTTGGATTGGCTATCCACGCCCTCGGCGTCTGGGCCGACCGTCGGTGGAATCGATCGAGACGCCCACGCCGACTCGGGGCTTTGGCTAAGGGCTTCGGGCCGTCCAGCAAAACTTGTTTCGAAGCGCCTACGACGCCCCGATGTTCGCGCAGGCCTTTTCAAAATGCCTGCGGCTCGGTGTTGTTAGAAATCCTTTTCCCGAAGTTCCCTGTGACGCCGGTTTTCAACTGGTGGAACGCACGTGTCCAAGCCATGCGGTCAATGCAACCTTCCACTGCGAAAGATCGCCCAGGCCAGGCCCAGCCCCAGAACGCCGGCAATCAGATAACCGATGAGGGCGAAGTAATGCAGTTGGATGCCTCCGATCGTCGACTCAGACCTTGTACCGAAGACCACGGAGCTTCCGATGATGATGGCTGCAATTACGACGGAAAGGGCTATCCGGTTACCCGAACGATCCAACTCGCGGGCGAGTTGATCGATGTTCTTGTGATGGACGTGCAATTCCCACTGGCCCTCGGAAAAACGGCGCATGGCCGACCGCAGTTGGCCCGGAGCGCGGCGCAGGATATTCAAGACGTCCCAGCTCATGCGCGCGCCGGCCCGGGCAATGTGCGGCGGCGACAAGCGATCCTGGATCGCCTGAAGAATGCGGGGCTTAAGAAGCTCGATCAGGTTCAGGTCGGGATCGAGGCGGGTCACCACGCCGTTGAGCGTGCTGAGCGCCTTGCTCAGCATCGACAGATCCCTGGGCACGATGATGTCATGGCGGCGCATCAGATCGAACGACTCCGCCAGTAGCGTGCCGATGTCCAGGCGTTGGAGGGGCAGGCCGCTGTATTTGTCCAGCAGGATTTGAAGGGAACGGCCGAGGCTGCGGCGGTCGGTGTCGCGGCCCAGTGCCCCCATGTCGGCCAGGGTATCCACAAGGGCCTCAATTTCCCCGTGGATGGCGGCGTAAAGCAGCACGACCAGTTCCGTCATCAACTCGTCGGTGATCGCGCCGACCTGTCCGAAATCGATCAGCCCGATGGTGGCCGGCGCTTCGACCAGGATGTTTCCCGGGTGAGGGTCGGCGTGGAACATTCCCAGTTCAAAGATCTGCCTGAGAAAACAATCGGTCAGCCGCCTGGCCGCCAGACGCCGATTAAATCCTTGGGGTCCCTCTCGATCCAGAAGTGTGTTGATATTGATTCCCGGCAGAGCCTCGAGTGTCAGCACCTTCGGCCCGCTCAACTCCCAATAGACCTGCGGCACTCGAATCGTCGTCGTGTCGGCAAACGCACGGGCGAATCGGCTGGTGGCGGAGGCTTCGTTGATGAAGTCCAGTTCGCGAGTCAAGGCCTGCTCCAGCTCATCAACGAGCATGACGGGGCGGTAGATGCGCAGCTCCGGCATGAACTTTTCGAGCGACTCCGCCAGCCATCCCGCCAGGAGCATGTCATGTCGGATGGTGTCCTCGATGTCCGGCCGGCGCACCTTGACCATAAGCTCCGCCCCCTCGATCGATCGGGCGCGGTAGACCTGTCCGATGGACGCGCTGGCGACGGGCTTGTCGTCGATCCAGGCGAAACAGTCTTTGACGGGCCGGCCGAGTTCTGCGGTTATGATTTCCATCGCCACAGCAGTGTCAAACGGTGGCACTTTGTCCTGGAGCGTGCGAAGCTCCTGCAGGACTTCAGCCGGAAGGATGTCGGGACGGGTGCTCATCACCTGGCCGAGCTTGATGAACGTCGGACCCAGGTCATGGCAGACGCGACTCAAACGCCTGCCCACCGATGGGGCGCCGGCGCCCAACTCCGAATCCGCCGCTTTCCGGCGCAGCATCCAGACCGGCACGAATCGCGACAGGTCGATGCGGGCGACGGCATACCCGAATCCGTGCCGCGTGAGCACCTGGGCGATCTGCCTCAAACGGTTGAGGCTGCGGACGCTTCGGGTCAACTGGAGCGGTGTCATGAATCGGTAGGTTGGCGTCTGCGGTTCGAGTCGTCAAACGAGCGGGAGAAAAGAATCCTGTCGCTTTACGATCGCCTGGGCCGCTTTATTCCAGAGCAGGGCTTTGCCAAGCTCGTACGGTCCGAAAACCCGAAGCCCGAGGCCCGGCTGCGGGCTACAGGCTGCGGGCTACGGGCTACAGGCTGCGGGCTACAGACTACGGGCTACAGGCTACGGGATACGGGATACAGGCTACAGGATACAGGATCTTCAACCTTCAACCTTCAACCTTCAACCTACGCCAGCAACACCGCCGCCGCGATCGTGGCGGTCCACAACTCGTTCTTATCGCCCTCGACGGTTTGAGCGACCGCACAGCCCGCCGCGACGCGGGCCTCTTGGGAAAAATGGTGGAAAAAACCTTCGCGCCGAGGCTGTGACCGGTGCACTGCTTATGATAGACAGGCAGGTGGTGTATGCCGTTGGAAAGGGGCTTCGGGTAGACTCGCGCCGGGATCGGAGTGGGTCTTCCGTTGCGTTGGCGCCGCCTGATGTTTGGAACGGTAGTTTCTGATTGTTGAACCCCAAAGTGGAGTTGAGATCATGAGAAGGCTCGTTGGATGGGTCGTTGGAGTCTGTTGTGCGAGCAGCGCAGCTATGGCGACGGATATCAGTATCAGCGTGGAATCGATGGCCGGCTTGCACGAGATCACGGTCGCCCCGGGCGCCGAGGTGCAGTATCGGGTCGTGGGCATCCTGAGTGATATGGACAACGAGGGGCTGGCCCTGGTCGGCTTTGACCTGGAGTTTGAAGGCGGCCCTTTGTCGCAGGCCGACACGCCGCGCAGCACGGTCACTGGGAATGATCCCATGGCGGCTTTCGTGATACCCGACGGGATCACGAACCCCGCAGGCTACGGTGGGACGATCATCGACGGGAAGCTGGTCCAGATCGGCGGCGGCCTGAACACGATCAAGAACGGTCAGCAAGCCTGCACCGATGCCGCCGACTGCCCGACGGGGTCGTTCTGTGAATTGAACGTGTGTACGCAGGTTGCGGCCTTCCCCCTGGGCATGGTGATCACGGGTATCGCGGAACCCGCGCCAGACGGAATGGGGCCGGCCGTCCTGGTCACCGGTAGCCTGACCGCACCGGAAACGCCGGGGAGCTATATCCTGCAATCGCCGAGGACGTCGATCTTCGCCAACGTCATCAAGGCCGGCGAAACCGGTGACATTTTCTGGGCCACGGTGGCGGCGGGAGTCGCGGGCGTCCAGAGCCTGACCATTAACGTTGAGCAGTGTTCACTTGCCTCCAGCTCGCCTCCCAACTGTGCGATCGACGCCCGGTTCCCCCACGAACCCAACAATGCAGGTGCGGCCTTAGGCTGGAGCAGCGTGGATTTTACGTTTAGCTGTTCGGTATCCAACATCCCGAACCTGGATCCGTCGGACTTTGTCGTCAGCGTTTCACCGACCGGCACGCCGCCGACGGTCAACCAGGTCATCAGTGACGGCTTCAACACCGTAACGCTCGAGCTTTCGTCACCCATCGAGACCGGCAAGTACACCTGTTTTGCCCATTCCCAGGGCACCGTATGCCTGGGGTCTTTGCCCGGCGACGTAAGCGCCAGCGGCGTCTCAGACGGGCTGGACATCATGGACCTCATCGATTTTTACAACACCGGATCACCCGCCCTGACTCTGTGGCAGTGTGACATCGACCGGGACGGCACGTGTGCGCCGGCTGATCTGCTCGGCGAGATTGACCTCCTTCTGGGCACCGGTGCGTTCGCCGAGTGGCGGAACGTATCCTTCGGCGTAAGCTGCCCGAGCGGACCGTAATGAAAACCGGCGGCGCCCATCGCCAGGCGGTGGGGTCGCGCCGATCATTCAAGGAACATGAAGGTGGCGTAGTTGCGGCGACGGTTGTGACTACGCCATCGGCGTTTTCGCGCAGCGAATGGACCGAAACGTTTCGGCTGCCATGAATCAGCGAGTCAAAAGTGTTCTTCTGCACCGGCGGCACTTCCATCACAATCGGGCAGACCCGAAAGGCAACTCCATGAGGTTTCTTAGACCCTTGGCGTTGGTCGTGCTGGGCCTTGGTTGGCCCGCTTCCTTGGAGGCGGACATCCTCGTCACATTGGCAACGCACGATCTTGAAGGCCAACCCGTTGCAAGCGACGCACTGACGCCCGGCGTCGTCGTATCGGTGGACATTCTCCTGGCCGTCGACGGCGACGACCTCCCGCTGGCGGACGTGCGGCTGATCCAGTTCGACTTTTCCGCAACAAGCCCGAATATTATTATTGATCAGTTCGAATGGCGGCTCGATCCAGGCCTGAGTGACAGCACCTATCTTCAGTTTTCCGATCTTCACCAACCGTCCGCCGTCTACCTGGGCCAGGGTCGCCGCGCAGGATTCATTATCGACCTGGATGAAACTCCGGTCCGAGTGGCGACGCTTTCGGTCACGGTAAACGAGACCGGAACACTCGACGTGCTCAATGTTGCGGGCGTTGACGCCGGGGCGGGCGCGGCACTATCGGCGGGATTCTTTCCGAGGGTCGATTTTTCGGCCCGCACAGGCGACATCACTGGCGGGGCCATTGAGCTTGAGCTGGACCCGGCGCAGGGAAGCAGCGGCGGAACCGGCGGTTCTTCCGGTGGCGATGGGCCGGACGATCCGGGAGTGGGCGACGATGAGGACGACGATGCCGGTAACGTTCCCGCTGGCCAAGACCCGACCGTGAATGACGATCTGCCGGATGACCCATCCGTTGCGACAACCAACGACCCGGTCCAACCCGACCTACCCGGCGGCGAGAATGGGAACGACGACTTCGGCGCGCCGGTCGCTCCCCAGGACCAGGACGACGAGGTCGGTCGGGAGGTCGATCCTGACGCTGCCGATCGCAACCTGGGGCCTCGCGTTGTGGGAGGCCTTTGCGGCGCAGCCATGCTGCCCACGCTGGTTTGCACGCTTTGCGGCCTCGCCCTCTTGCGTTTCAGCCGGCGTCGATCAAAGCAGCCGTGACCGTAGCGGGATACAGACGACTCGCGTGCAGGCCCCACCCTTTGGAGCCCATCTCCCTTCTCATAGAGTCAAGGATCCAAAGTCGGGCTCGATCATGTTCGCCTGGCGTTGGAATCAGAACCCGATATGGCTATACTGCGCGCATGGCGGAAGCGTGGTTGCGTGCCTGAGTCACGGTCAGCCTCTGCCTTGGAAGGATCCGACGGGCGAC
>JADFMZ010000184.1 GCA_022563615.1 Planctomycetota bacterium | reverse complement strand
CGCCGACCTTTGCAGGTGCGTCAGTAACGACCAGTGTGACGACGGTGAAACGTGCACCGCCGACCGCTGCGTTGACGGCGACTGCGTGAACCGGCCGATACCGCATGGCGACATCTTCCCCTGCGAAGGCGACGGCGTCGTCGATATTGACGACATCGTGGCCATTCTGAACGCCTTCTCTCAGGGGGAGCCCGTCTGCCCCAGTCCCTGTGCAAGCGGCGCGGCATCGAGCGCAAGCCGGAGACCGGGGGAATAACCCTTCCCGGAGCATTCAGAAGCGCCGACCCCCCCAGTCCTCCCTTGTCAAGGGGGGGAGTGGGGGCGTGGCGGGCGGAGCCCGCCCTACGCGCAGATTCCCAGATTCCCGAGCGGTGGTGCGCGGGGTTGGCAGGCAGGAATGATATAGAGCGGAAAACAACGGAATGTTTGAGGTAACAGAGTAATACCAGCCCGTCGGCCTGCGTTGAAGCACCGGGGATCGTCTGAACAGGAAACGGCGACGCGGGTCAAGATGGTCACCAGCAGCGCGCTGACGTAGGCGGCTAAGAAGGCGACGAAGACGTAGCCGAGCAGGTGGCCGACGGCGGGGAAGAACCAGGCGTCGGTTTGCGTTGCACCCAGCACGCCGTAACGCAGGCCCAGCGGCGAAAGCGCCAACTCGACACCCATCCAGCCAACGCCCAGCACGAACGGGCTAAAGCCGATCCAGCGCGTCAGTGCGGCGCCCAGGAGTCCGTACAGAGCGGGCACGACGGTAAACAACAGGAGGGGCACGGGTAGGCCGTGGATCGGCCAACCCGCATCCATCCCACCTTGGGAAGCGGTGATGGTCGAGAACAATCCCTCATAGAGTGAGAGTGGCCCCGCCTCCGATTCGCCGAGCGTCGCGACGCCGGCTGAAAGGAACGCGTACAGAGAGAGCCCCCACACGGCGCCGGACAGCATCGCACGCAACGGCCTTTGCACTCGGATGGCGACAAAGAGCGGAAATAAGGTGAACCAGCCCAGCCAGGAACGGTTCGGCGGCGCCGTGGCGACGGCCATCAAGTACGCGCCGGCCACCAGCAACAAGATGAGTAAGGCCGACTCGACGCGTAGAAGTTCGCGCAGCAGTTGGATCGCTCCGCTCTTGATACTTCGTCGGCGTTGGATATCCGCGCGGACTCCACCATCACCGCGCAGGCCTTCCACCCGAGGGCGGGCGGTTCTGCGCCCGTGACCTGCGCAGGCGCATGTCGCGCCGCTACGAACGAGTTGGTTCGTTCGAGCTTGGATGATCAGATTCCTCTTGCGGGCCTGAAATGCAAGCCCGCGCTTCGACGACGATCAGGGGGGAGATGATTTTTGGGAAGAAGCCTCTTTCTCCTCCGGCTCCTTCTCCTCGGACCGCCGTTTTTGCTCCTTACGCCTTTGACTCTACACAGCCGCCATCTAGAGAAAGATGAAGAGACGTCCGTGCTGGTGAATCGCTGGTTGCAGCAATCCACCGGACCGGCCTGCTAACCGCGTCCTATAAGGCACCAATGTACTTCAATTGAGGCCGATAATGCAAGAAAAACACAGGAAAAGTCGAAAAAATAGTGGTTATGTGGAATCTTTGGTCGGAATCCTTCATTTGCGGGTTGATTCGGCCTTTTTTCCTCCCGTATTCATATCCCAAGGGTGCCTTCGGATAAAGCAACCCTGCAATTGTGCGATCAGGTTCTGGTCTAAACCAGTTCACTCGGAGCTGAATTCCGGGAATCCAGACAGAATGCGGTCAACGGCATGATCTCATCAACTTGCTGCAGGAATAGAATCAGGGTCTCAATGCAATTCGGATTGATGGTTGACCTGCTTTCGACACAAGGCCAAAGATGGCAAAGCATGCTATCCACATGACAAGCCGAAACGTGCGGTTCATCGGTTGAAAACCGGTGCCACATAGGTTTGTGGGATAGGCTCTAAGGTCTTAGCCTACGTTTTGGAGATGCAACATGAATTCCAAGTTGACCGCAGTCGCGGTGCTCGATCGTGAATTCCTGGAAATCCGGTGCCGGCTGATCGACATCGCGGCGGCGTTGGATCGGATGGACCGGGCCCTGGACCGCGACGCCATCCAAGGTGATCCTCGTATGGCCCAACTTGCCGGCGCCGTCGGCATCCTGATGGACGACAAGCCCGATCGGGTCCAACGAGTCCAACTTGCGTTTTCCGATCCGTATGCGCCGAACCGGACGGAGCGCTAGTCGTCTCTCAAAGCGTCCGGCGTTGAGCTATTCCGTGCCGTGAGTCCAGGCGCCAGCCGGGCTTAGAACACGCGCTCGACAAAACTCGTGTCGATGTTGCCGGAGATGAAGTCCGGATGGGCGAGCACTTTGCGGAGGAAGGGTATCGTCGTCTTGATGGGTTCAATGACAAACTCAGCCAGGCAGCGCTGCATGCTGCGGATCGCTTCGTCCCGCGTCGGCTGGTGCACGATCACCTTCGCAATCAGTGAGTCATAGTACCTCGACACCCGGCAGCCGTCGTGGGCGAACGTATCCACGCGGACGCCGTAGCCGCCCGGCGCCCGAAACGTCTCGATAGACCCGGCACACGGGCGAAAATTTTCGTCGGGATCTTCCGCGTTGATGCGGCATTCGCGGGCGTGGCACCGGGATGAAATGCTCTTTTGAGTGAAGCCCAACGGCTCGCCCGCCGCTACGCGGATTTGCGCCTTGATCAGGTCGATGCCCGACGTCATTTCGGTGACCGGATGCTCAACCTGAATACGTGCGTTGACCTCGATAAAGAAAAAGCGGCCCTTACCCTCTACGAGAAACTCAACTGTGCCGGCGCTGTAGTAGCCTGCCGCCTTGGCCAATCGAACGGCGGCGGTGCAAAGATCTTTTCGCGTTCGCGCGTCCAGGGCCGTACACGGCGACTCCTCCACGAGCTTCTGGTAGCGGCGCTGCAGGGTGCAATCCCGTTCACCCAAATGCACGATGTTGCCCTGCTGGTCCCCCATGATCTGCACCTCGACGTGTCGTGGACGTTCGAGATACTTTTCGAAGTAGACGTCGGATTGGTTGAACGCCCCTCGGGCCTCCTGTTGGGCCTGCCGGATGTTGGGCAATAGATCGGCTTTGTTGCGCACAATGCGCATCCCTCGCCCTCCCCCGCCGGCCGAGGCCTTGATCATAACCGGGAACCCAATGCGGTCCGCCTGACGGACGATCTCCCCGTCGTCTTCGAGAATGCCGTCGCTGCCTGGGATGATCGGCACTTTGGCCTTTTGGGCGACTCCTCGGGCCGTAGCTTTGTCCCCCAAACGGCGCATCGACTCCGCGCTCGGGCCGATGAACTCGATCTTGCACGCCCGACACTTTTCCGCAAACTGCGCGTTTTCCGCCAAAAATCCGTAGCCGGGATGAATGGCGTCGGCATCGGCCACCTCGGCCGCCGCGATGATCCGATCGCTCTTGAGATAGCTGTCGCGTGGGGCGGGGCCGCCGATGCAGATGGCGCGATCCGCGTGGGACAGGTAGAAAGCCCCCCGATCGTCCTCCGAAAAGACGCACACCGTCTCGATGCCGAGCTCACGGCAAGCGCGCATGATCCGCAACGCAATCTCACCCCGGTTAGCGATCAAGATTCGGCGAAACATATGATTGATGGGTGGAAAAGAGTGAATCGCGAAAGCGCCGAGAACCGCAGACGCGGATTCAATCGCGGTTTACGGTTCGACATTCACTGTGTTTCAGACGACGGTCGAATCAGGAACAACGGCTGCCCGAACTCGACGACCTCAGCATTTTTCACCAGCAACCGTTCGATGGTGCCGGCGACCTCCGCCTTGATTTCGCTGAAGACTTTCATGGCTTCAAGGATACACACGACCGTTCCCACGGCAACTAGACTGCCCGCATGAACGAACGGCGCCGCTTCGGGGTCGGGGGCGCCATAGAACTTTCCGACCATGGGAGACTTAATCTCGACCAAATCCTGTTCCGCCTCTTCAGTTGATTCAATGGGCGTAGAGTTTCGGACAAGCTCTGATGCAACGCCTTCGATGGCCTGGGCGTTGGGCTGAACGGAAACCACCACATCTTTCTCGCTCGGACTGGCGTTCGGGCGGCGCAGTTTGACCTCCACCTCGCCGTCGCGCAAAGATATCTCCACGAGGTCGTTGGTGACCATCATCTCGACGAGCTTTTGAATCTTATCGATGTCGAGCATGGTTCAGGCTTTCCCGGTTAAACGTACGTCTTGGGCCGCATTGCGGCGAGGAATCTTAGATTACGGAGTCTTTTAGGGTCTTTCCCAAACGGCTGAGCACACGGCAGCCCGTTCGGGTCAGCAGAATATCGTCTTCGATCCTCACGCCTCCCACGCCCGGGAGGTAGATGCCGGGTTCGACGGTTACAAACATGCCGACCTCCAGCTTCTCCTTCGATCGCCAGCTTAGTGACGGGGCTTCATGGACATCGAGTCCCAGGCCGTGGCCCAGACCGTGATTGTACTGCGGACCGTACCCGGCGTCTTCCACTATCTTTCGAGCGACCGCGTCGATATCGCACATCCGTCGACCCGGACGAATCTCGGCGATCGCAGCCATTTGCGCTTCCAGGACAATTCCGTAAATCTCTCGAAACTTGGGGGGGACGCTTCCCACGAACACCATTCGAGTCAGATCGCTGCAATAACCTCCGAGCCTCGCACCCCAGTCGAACAGGATGGCGCTGCCGCGTTTAACCTTGCGCCGACCCGGTTGGGCATGAGGCTGGGCACCGTTGGCACCTTCGGCGCAGATCGTCGGAAACGCCGGGGCTGACGCGCCGCGCGACTTCATTTCGTATTCGAGCCGGGCGGCCATTTCCAGTTCGGTCTGGCCCACGCGGATCGTCTTGCGCATGGCCTTGAAGGCTTCCTCGGCGTTGCGCAGCGCCTTGTTCAAGATGCTCACTTCGCCGCTTGATTTCAGTATGCGTAGGCGAGCACAGATCGGCGGTGCGATGATGAAGCGAACCCCTTTGGTCAGCTTGTTTAGCTCCGCATGGTCGCCGACCGTCAGATGGTCCGCCTGGACCGCCACTTTCCGCAGCTTGAGATCCTTGCACGCCTTGGCGATCTCGGCGTTGAGCATACCGCGACGCATGTAGGTCTTGGCCCAAGGGCATTCCTTCTTGATCTGCTCCTCGAACCGGCCGTCGCTGATCAAAAAGACGTCACGTGCGGTCACGATGGCGGCTGATTCGTCACCGGAAAAGCCGGTAAGATAGAAAAAATCCCTCGGGTTGGAGAGCAGAAGAGCGCTGGCGCCTGCCCGTTTCATCTGACGCCGACACCTCGTCAGTCGGTCAGCATACACAGCCGGTGTACGCCGATTTTTTCCGCTAGCCATCGCGTTCTCCGTTTTTTCCGAGCCGCAGGTCAAAGCCCACCCGGACCCACGGCCCGTGCTCTCACATGCGGGTGCATCCTAATCCCGATGGACCCTATTGCCAATCCACGTTTGACAGAACCTGCCCGGCGATTCAGAATCCGCCGCGTCATGCAGCCCAAGGGCCAATCCGCTCAGATCGGTCCGATTCGCATCGGCTCCGGCGCGCCGCTTGCGATCATCGCCGGTCCCTGCGTCATCGAATCGGAAGACCACACGCTCCGGTTGGCCGAAGCGATCGGGAAGGAATGCGAGGCCGTCAAGCTGCCCCTGGTCTTCAAAGCCAGTTTTGACAAAGCCAATCGGTCCAGCATCTCAAGCTTTCGCGGGCCCGGGATTAAGGACGGTCTGGCTGTGCTGGGCAAGGTTCGCAAACAACTGGGCCTGCCTGTCCTATCCGACATCCATCTGCCCGAGCAGGCCGCCATGGCTGGCGAGGTGCTGGACTGCGTTCAGATCCCCGCCTTTCTATGCCGCCAAACGGACCTGATCGCGGCGGCCGCCCGAACCGGACGATGCGTCAACGTCAAGAAGGGGCAGTTCCTGTCGCCGGAGGAGATGGGCAACGTCGTGGTCAAGCTGCGCGACTCCGGCTGCGACAACTTCCTATTGACCGAACGGGGCACGTTCTTCGGCTACAACCGGCTGGTCAATGACATGACCGCAATCCCTCAAATGAAGGCCTTGGCGCCCGTGGTGTTTGACGCCACGCACAGTTGCCAACTGCCCGGCGGTGCGGGCACCCAAAGCGGCGGACAGCGCCAATTCGTGGGCACATTGGCCGCCGCCGCGGTCGCCGCCGGCGCTGATGCGATTTTCCTGGAAGTCCACGACGACCCGGACCATGCCAAGAGCGACCCAGCCACGGTGTATCCGCTGAATCAGCTTCGTACGCTGCTGGAACGGCTGCGGCGGATCGCCGAGGCCTGCTAGACCTCTTTGGCCCCTTTTTTGGGCTCCGGGCACAGCCTATCGCAAATGCTCAGTCCGCCTTGAACTGGGGGGTTGCTCTATGGGCGGGCGAAGCTCCCGCTGAGCCGCCCCCGCCATCCGGAACCCTGTCCACGGCCACGGCTCGCCGGGAGGCTCGCCCTCCCTGGATGGCCGCCGATCCCTCGAAAGAAGGTTGACGGAACGGGGTGCGTGACAGAATCGGCGGGCAAGTGTTATCCGTCGCATGTCTGAACCGCGGGAGCATGGAACAGCCCCCCAGCCCCAAAGGGGCGTTGTAGACCAGCCCAGGGCAAGTACGTGTTTAGCGGGCTATGCACGGGGCGGGTGGCGGAGGGAG
>JADFMZ010000183.1 GCA_022563615.1 Planctomycetota bacterium | reverse complement strand
GGTTGGCGAACGACACATCCTTGCTGAGCAGGCGATGCGTCCCGATGACCACGTCCACCTGCCCCTTCCGGGTTTGCTCGATCAACTTGCGTTGCTGCGACGGGCTGCGAAAGCGCGACAGGCAGCCGATGTTGAACGGGTATTGGGCCATGCGCTCGCAGAACGTTTCATAGTGCTGCTCAGCCAGGATTGTGGTCGGGACCAGGACGGCGACCTGCCGGCCGAACTCCACGACCTTGAACGTCGCGCGCATGGCCAACTCCGTCTTGCCGTAGCCGACGTCTCCGCAAATCAGCCGGTCCATGGGGCCGCTGCTCATTAAGTCCTCTCGAATCTCCTGCGCAACGGTGAGTTGATCTTCGGTTTCGTCGTAATGGAAAGAGGCTTCGAACTCCCGCTGCCACTCGGTGTCCGCCGGATAGGCGACCCCTACCGCCTGCGCACGAACCGCCTGGATGCGTAGTAGAGATTCAGCCAGATCGGAGACCGCGTCGGCCACTTGCTGCTTGGTTTTGTTCCAACGCTTACCCCCCAGGGTGGAAAGCTGAGGCTGCCGGCCGGCCATACCGATGTACTTTTGGACCAGGTCAACTTGCGAACAAGGTACATGCACGATGGCCTGGTCGGCGAACTCCAGCGTCAGGAACTCCTCCTGCTGGTTCGACGTGCCCTTGCGCATCTTCACCAGCCCACGGTAGATCGCAATGCCATGCACGACGTGAACGACTCGGTCGCCGGGTTTCAGGTCGGTCCACGATTCGAGCGGGCGACCCGCATGAACACGGTGGACGCGACGTCGCAGGTGATGCCTTCTGAAAAGCTCATGATGCGCCACCACAACCGTTTGGGTTCGGGTCCAGTCGAAGCCGCCATGCAGGACGCCGAGGCTGATCTTTATCCGCTCGGCTGTGGCCGGCGTTTGTTCACGGGTCATCTCGGTCAGCCGCTGCCGTTCACTGGCGTTGTCGCAGAAAACGTGAACTTCGTGGTCCTGGGCGATCTGGCCGAGTTCCACGACGGCCTCGGCGGCGTCAGGCTCAAACCGGGTCAAGGCCGACACGCCGAAATGGAACACAGCCTCACCGTCGGCGGCTGCCGGCGGAAAACGCGACAGATGCAACTGGGCAAAGTCCGCGTATCGACCCAAAATCTCGCGGGCCTCGAAGAGGCCGTTTGAGACGCCCAGCCGGTTTTCAAGCAACAAACCCATTTCCTGAATCTCAGCGGGCTCGTCCAGGATCACCATGGTGTCTGCGGGAAGATAGGCGCGAAAATCGGTCGTATCGTCACGGCTCGTCGGTTCTCCTTTCGGCATCACCCCGACCGACAGGTCCGACAAGGACTCGATAGATCGTTGAGTGCTCACATCGAAACGCCGGATCGACTCGACCGTGTCGCCGAAAAACTGAATCCGATAGGGATGCGTCTCGCCGGGAATGAACAGGTCCACGATGTCGCCTCGCCTGGCCACGTCTCCGGGAGATTCGACCAGGTCCAGCCGCTCAAAACCGCGATCCACAACCCAGGCCGCCAGCGCCTCCGGAGAGGGAGTGCGCGGGGGTGTCGCGCCGACGACGAGGTGGAGCGTGTTTCGCTCAAGAGTGTCATGTGATGGCACCGGTTGCATCAGCGCCAAGATCGGCGCGACGATGATCGTTGGTTGTTCGGCACCTGCGCGGCGGCGGGCAAGCTCTCCACATAAACGCAGTCGCTCGACCTCCACCTCTCCGGACGCGGGCCCTTCGCCGGGCAGCGCCTCCCAAGCGGGAAACAATTCACAGGGCCGGCCTAGAAAAAGTTCGAGGTCGTCGCGAGCGTGGTCGGCCTCATCTAGATGAGCCGTTACATACAGAAAGGTTCGAGGAGAATCGGCGGCGGCCATCGCCGACAGCATCGGCGCAGACGATCCCCACAGCCCTGAAGCGTGGACCACCCCCTCTTGAGTGGCGGCGATCCGCGCGATCAAGCGCTTCACTAGCGGATCAGAGGCGATCGAGTCGATCACCATCGGCAGGGTCGATACTACACGCAGCTAGGGCTGGGGCCAAGGCACGCAAGAACTTTCGGATGTTGGCGCGATCCTGCCTTTGCGATCCGGGAACGCGACAACTTAGCACAAATCCCGACAGTGCTATGCTGGTTTGCCGACGACAGCAGTTCTATGCTAGAGGGGTTCAACCAGGATCCCGCTCCGATTTGGAGCTGCGTCCGGGAACACGTGCCTCGGATCGACCATGGCTTGTCCTATCCGGTTCCGGGCTCGGGAGGAGACAGTCGCAGATTCGTTTTCGGAGAATATCGCAATGCGTAGCAGAGCCTGGTCGGCGGCACTATTAGCACTTCCGGTTCTTGGATGGATGCCCGCCCTGAGTTTAGCCGGTGATCTCCCCGCCCGGTTTACGCTCGGGCGTTACATCCCGGCGGACGTCTGGCTGTACATGCACCGCGTGCACAACCCCGAACGGGCCTGGATCGAACAGCAGTGGGGCGAGGTCTTTGAGGCGTTTCATAAGAGTGGGATCGACCGTGACGTGTTCGAGTTGTTCCTGACCCTGCTCTCGGATGAGGAGCAACGCGCCGACGCAGAGGCGCTCCTCGAAAAAGCCGGCTCCCTGATCCAGGGAGTGCGGTGGCGTGATCTTATCCATGAAGAGGTTGTCTTTGTGGAGCGCATGGGCAGCACCGGATTCGCCCCCCCGGAATACATGTGCCTGGTCCGTGGCGCACCCGGTAGCGCGGGGAAAAACATCGAGGGCCTGGTCGCCATTCTGAAGGAAATAGCGTCTCTCAGCGACGAGCTTTCCGTTGCCCGATCTCAGCAGGATGGGGCCGACCTATGGTTGCTGGAAGTCCCGAACAAGAAACTCAAGAAGAAGAAGATGAACCTGGGGTTCTCCCTTTTCCGCAAAGGGGACGTGATCGGCATGTCGTTTGGAAAGCAGATCATGCAAGAAGCGCTGGGGCTCATGGCCGGCAAAAAGGATACCCCCGCCATCGCAGCCCATCCGCGTTTTCGCCAGGCGATTGCCCAGGTCAAGCCGCCAAATGATGCCTTGACCTATTTCGATATGAAGTTGTTCCTGGGAAACCTTAAGGGTTGTTGCAAGCAGGTCTGCAGTGAAGACTCCAAACTCGCCGACGATGAGCGGAAGAAGGCCCGGATGATCCACAAGGTTTTGCAACAGGTGGACATGGTTGATTTCATCCTCACCACGGTTCAGACGCAGGGTCGGCGAGAAACGACGCATGAGCTGGTCCGGCTGCAGCCTGATAAAGCAAACCTTCCGCTCGCGCGCGCCTTTTTGAAGCGGAAGGCGTTCGCGCAGTTCGATCGCTATCTCCCGGCCAATACGACCGGCTTCAGTCTGACGGCCCTTATCGATATGGAGCAGGTGTACACGGCTGTCATCAAGTTTGTGGAAAAAGAGGTTCCGGACGGCGCCGCGCACGTCAAGCAGTGGGAGAGCAAGCTGGCCTCGGTGGGGTTCGATCCGTACGAGGATTTGTTTAGCTGGTTCAGTGGTGAGATGATCACCGTTCAGATGCCCGCCGCCGTCGTCACGCCGATGGGCGGCGCGGATTGGGTCCAGATGATTCGAGTTAAGGATCCAAAGCTCGCGAGCGAGAAGGTCAACGCGGCCATCGACTTCATCCGCGGGAAACTGCAGAGACAGGGTCAGACGCTGATGGTCTCTCCCGCGCAGGTCCAGGCCGAGGGGTTCCGCCAGGTCACCCACCCGTTCTTGATGATGTTTCTGCGACCCGTCGTCGGAGTGAAAGACGAATGGCTGATGATCGGATCGTCGGCGGGGGCCGTCAACAAGTGTTTGGACGTTGCTGCCGGCGAGGCGCCTTCGATCCGCCGGAATGAGCGTTTTCAAGCGGAGGGCTTGATCCCCGACGGGCCGGCGCAAGCGGTTTCTTTCTCAGACATCTCCAAGCTCGGGCAGGAACTCGGGGCGCGTGTGGGGATGGTCGGCATGATCGGCGGAATGATGTCAGCCGCCATCCCCCCGGACAATCCGGAGGCCGCCAAAGCCAAGGCAGTGCTTCAAAAAGTCATGGGTATCGTGATGAAACTCGGCCCCGTGCTGCAGAAGCTCGATTTCTTCAATTCCAAGGCATCCGTGTCCACCTACGACGGCGCGAGCGCATTTCGCACGAAGTCGGTCGTGACCTATAGGGCCCCGTCTCCCGACGAAATCAAGACCGCCAGCGCTACGGCGGAATAGGGCGGACACCAACGGTGGT
The DNA here is from genome assembly GCA_022563615.1 of Planctomycetota bacterium. GTDB lineage: Bacteria > Planctomycetota > Phycisphaerae > UBA1845 > UBA1845 > JADFMZ01. The sequence continues at coordinate 2,483 of JADFMZ010000183.1, read as the reverse complement.
GGCGGCCCCAGAGTAAAGCCGGCGATGCCGGAGTAAAGCCGGCGGTGCCGGTGGAAACCCGGTGACGCCGGTGAAAAGCCGGCGACGCCGGTGAAAAGCCGGCGACGCCGGTCGTCAGGGGCCGGTATACTCGGCGTAGGTCTTGGAGGTCTCCCACACGCGGATGCTCGCCAGGCGAGCTGCGCCAAACGCACCTTCAAGGCGTTTCCAGATTACCCTCGCCATGTTCTCAACGCTGGGATTCAAAGAAGCGAACTCGCGGCATTCGAGGTTGAGGTTTTTGTGATCGACGGCGTCGAGGACGCGCTCGCGGACGGCGGCCACAAAATCGGGCGGGTTCACGATGGTGCCCGTGCGTTCGTCGGGCGTGCCGCGAACGGTCACTTCGAGAAGATAGTTGTGTCCATGCCAGTTGGGATTGCCGCACAGGCCGAAAATCCGCCGGTTTTCCTCGTCGCTCAGATCCTTGCCGCCCAGGCGATGGGCGGCGCAGAACTCGAACGTTCGGGTCACACTTACCATCTGCGGTTCTCCCTCCATCACGGTGAAACTGAGAAAAGGTGAAACCATTAGTTGCAACGAAACCAGTGACACGGGCTCCGCACAGCCTTGGGCGGCAAGGTCAAACACGGTTGCGAGCGCCGGCGCGACAGCCCCGGGCTTCCCGTTCGTCGTTGTCGCTCGCTCAACCAGCCGGGGGATCACCGTATCGCCCAACATCCGGTCAATGGACTTAAGGTCGCACAGGTAGCCCGTCCGCTCGTCGACCGGTCCGGTCACAACCGCGCGCAACACCCAGAACATGGCAAAGCGATCCGCGCTGTCGACGCCGCCCGATCCATGCCGGTCGCCATCGGATGGACCCGTTGGGCTATAGCATCGAAACTCACGCATCAACTTCATGGCTGGATTCTAACCGTAACGCCCAGCTTGGACAGGATGCGCAGCCTGTCGAAATCAGAGGCGCGGAGTAATGGATAAACGTGCCCACGGCGTCTTGCATACCTGCGCAGTGGTCCATCACAACCTTGAGTTGACGGGTTGTTCATCGAGAGGGCGAAGCTCCCGCTGAACCGCAGGGCAGGGAAGGGTCACGCGTCGTCTTGAGGGTGTGCCACTGCTCTTGAGCAGTGCACGAACTGCCACGAAAACCGCCGAGGACACTGCTTGAAAGCAGTGGCACACGGCAACGGGGCGCCGCCCGTCGCCCACCACTCGAGGCGTGATGGTGCAGTAGTGCAGAGATCATCCTTGCGCTGCCCCGGGATTGGCATGGGCTGCACCGAGCATGGCGGCTGCGGCGCAAGCTGCCACGGCGGCGGTTTCGGTTCGCAGCACCGTGGGTGACAGCGAGACGGGCGCTGCACCAGCGCGGATCGCCTGGTCCCGCTCTGCATCCGTCCAGCCTCCCTCTGGTCCGACCCAGACCAGAACCGAAGCCTCATTGCGCAGCCCCGACAAGAAGGCTGCCAGCGTTTCCTTTGCTCCGTCCGGATGCGCCAGCGCGAAGGCGTCGAACCGTTGGACCTGGCCCAAGGTCGATGCAAAAGACTGCGGCGGCTCAATCGTGGGCACCCAGCGGCGGTGCGACTGCTTGGCGGCTTCGATCGCCCTCCGGCGCCATTTCACCACCGATGAAGCGGACGGCTTGGCCACGCTTCGTTCCGTGGTCATGGGCCAGATCGCCGCCGCGCCGAGTTCGGTACATTTCTCAATCAAGTAGGCCTGCCGGTGGGCCCTCACCATGGCCACGGCAATCGTAAGAGCGATGGGCAATTCCCGGCCATGGTGCGAAATGTGCCCCACAGCTACCTGGACTTGTCGTGATTCGATCCGCTCGATACGCCCGGAAGCCTCGCCGCCGGCCCCGTCGAACAGAATCACCTCGTCTCCGATGACGGCACGAAGCGAGGCGATCGCGTGGTGCGATTCCTCTTCGGGTAACACCACTGATCCCGGCGCCAGCGCCGGACAGTAAAAACGCCCTAGGGACATGGGGAGGGATTATCCAGCCGCGTTGTCCCGGCGGCAACCTCAGGCCCGATCCGCCACGGACCGATAGAATCGATGCGGGATCGCGTTGCATCGATCCGCACCATGGGAGGGTAGCGCAAAGATGATCTTTGCGTTCCCCCGGAACAGGGGTCGGTCATGACGGCCCACGCAGGGGATCCGGTCTATCGACGCGTGCCATGAGCAGCTCGGACTAATTGGATGTCCAAAGGTTCCATGAACGACAACCTTGATCCAAGTTCATCGTCCCGGGATCCGAGGCCGGAGGAGGATCCGGCGGGAGTCTCGGAAACCGAGCTGGACGACATTCTGGCGCAAGCCTCTTCTCTGGCGACCGGTTTGTCTGAGGAACTCGGCTCGACCCTGGAGGAGCCGGGCAGCAAGTCTCAAGAATCGCCAGAATCGCAGGCGGCCTCGGACGCGGGCGTGGAGCGAGGCGAGGTCCGCACTGCGGACCCTACGCCCGAGGC
>JADFMZ010000182.1 GCA_022563615.1 Planctomycetota bacterium | reverse complement strand
CGAGCAATTATCGCATTGTCGGGTTTACGCAAGACGTCCCAATCGGGGAACTGGCGGCGCTGGCCCACCGTTGCGGCGTGATCGCCGTGGATGACCTGGGCAGTGGGGCCTTGGTGGATCTGAAAGCCTGGGGCCTGCCTGACGAGCCTCGTGTGGCGGACTCTCTATCAGCCGGCGCGGACCTGGCGTGTTTTTCCGGTGACAAACTGATCGGTGGTCCGCAATGCGGGATCATCGTCGGCAAGAAGGATCTCATTGAGCGAATCGAGGCCAACCCGCTGATGCGCACCTATCGCGTCGGCAAGCTGACTTTACTTGCCCTCGAAGCCACGCTGCGAAGCTATCAGGATCCCGACGAGGCATCGCAACACGCTCCCGCACTGGCCATGTTGACGGCGTCCACCGAAGAGCTGGCATTGAGGGCGCGGGCGCTGCTCGAGCAGTTGGAAAAAGCATTGCCGGACGAGCACTTTTTCGTCTGCTCGGATGTCGGTTTTGCGGGCGGCGGGTCCATGCCGGGTCGGGAGCTTGAGACCGTTGTCGTTCAATGGCGCCCCGAGGGTCAATCCGTCGAATCGGCTGCCTCTGCGTTGCGCCAGGCCGATGTACCCGTCGTCGCCCGCATTCGCAACGACGCCATCTGCCTCGATCTTCGCACGCTCCGGGAAATGGATTTCGACGATCTCATCTCGTCGGTCCAAATGGCCGCCTTCGAGGTTGGCCCGGCCGACGAATCCGACTCCGACCCTTGCCGGGAAACCAACAACCATGACTGACGATATCGTCATAACCGGAATGGGAATCGTTTCACCGATTGGTTGCGGCGAGACGACATTTTGGGAATCGTTATGCAGCGGTCGAAGCGCAGCCGCGCCGGTGGACGGCCTGAACACGACCGACCTGTCTCGAAAGATCGCGTGCCAGGTGCGCGAACCGATGGACACGGTGGGCGGTGTCGGTCGTGCGTCGAAGCTGGCGGTCACCGCGGCGCGACAGGCGGTTTCCGACGCGAGGATCGACCCGAGCGATCTCGATCCGACTCGAACGTACACCATTGTAGGCACCACGATGGGGGAAACGGAGTTTATCGAGGAAGGTCTGGACGCACAGGCGTCCGACTGGTTGTCCTCGGAGCAATGGTCGCGGATTCTCACGGGCCGACCCGGCTCGATCTCCGCGCACGTACGTTCTGATTTGAAGTTGGGTGGTTACGCCGCTGATCTGTACGGCGCGTGTGCTGCGGGCAACATGGCCATCGCCCTGGCGCGGCGACATCTTCTCGATGGACGGTGCGATGTGGCGTTGGCCGGCGGCGCCGACGGATTCAGCAAGTTGGCCTTTATTGGCTTCATGCGTTTGCGCGTCATGGCCGCCGAAGTATGCAGGCCTTTCGACCAACAGCGCGACGGCCTGTTGGTGGGAGAGGGGGCGACGATCTTCGTGCTTGAACGGGAATCGACGGCCCGGGCGCGAGGTGCGGTAATTCGGGCGCGCGTGCTCGGCGCCGGCCTGACCTGCGAAAGTTATCATCCGACGCGTCCCGACCCGAACGGTGAAGGCCTCGCCCGCGCAACAGCCCAGGCCCTGCGCGGCGCGGGATTGACCCCTTCAGACATTGACTACATCTGCGCTCATGGAACCGGAACGCCCCAGAACGACGCCATCGAGGTCACCATGATGGATCGCTGCTTTCCTAAAGGCGTGTGCTTCAGTTCGATCAAGGCGTTGACCGGACACACGATGGGCGCCGCGGCGGCCATGGAGGCCGGCGCTTGTGTGCTGAGTCTCCAACATCAGACGTTGATCCCAACGTGGCATCTCGATACCGTACTCCAACCGTGCTCGCTGGATGCGATTACCGGTTCGACTCGCGTCGGACCGGTTCGCTATGTCGTAAACAACTCAGCCGGGTTCGGCGGGTATAACAGCAGCCTCGTGCTGGCTGTGGCATAACCGGTGGATCCCATAGCGGTGCGGGCACGGATGGATATTCCTCATGCATGACGGACGTGGCGAGGTCGTCGTCACTGGCCTGGGGCCGGTGACAGCGGTCGGCGTTGGTTGCGATGCCTTGTGGACGTCGTTGGCCACCGGCCGATCGAATGTGACCGTGCGGAATCTTCAGGTCGATGCGGCGTGTTTCCAAGAGCTGCCGATCGCCTCCATGCCCTCGTGCGATGAGGTTCCCGGGCTTGACAAGCACGCCCGATCACTGAAAGAGCAGGGTTGGGAGGGCTACCGGGATCTGGGTTACGCGCTTCTGGCGATGGAGCTCGCCTTGACCGACGCGAGACTCACCTACGACCGCACAGACAACAAGATCGGAGTGATTCAGGCCTTTGAAGCTCCTGGGGTCGAATGCACGGTGAGCAGCCTGTTTACTCTTCTCGCGTCACCGGCTGCGCCGACCGGCCCGCCGCCGGTCTATGAGATGCTCGCGCCGCGGTTCTACAACATGCAACCCTTCTCTTACGTACACGTGACCGGCAAGGCCTTCGGCTTGCATGGGTTTTCCACCAGCGTGCACAATGCCTGTTCCTCGGGCGCCTACGCCGTCGAGCTGGCCGCTCAGCACATCCGTTCAGGACAGGCTGATATCATGGTCGTGGTCGGCGGCGAAGCCTTTGACACCGCGGTTCGATTGGAATGGTTCCGCCGTTTGGAGCTGTACGCCCAAGAGGGCTGCATGAGGCCGTTCGATGCTGAGCCGCAGGGGTTTTTTGTCGGCGAAGGGGCTGCGGCGATTGTGCTGGAATCGGCTGAGCACGCCGCGAGCCGGGGCGCCGAGCCCTATGCGCGCTACCTGGGCGGCGCCTTCGCCCACCAGGGTTGGAAGCAAACCATTCCCGACGTCCGGTCGGCTCGCCTGGCGGGTGTGATCTGTGATGCGCTGGCGATCGCAGATTGCACCGCTGCGGACGTCGATTTCATCGTTCCCCACGGGGCCGCAACGAGCCTGTCGGACGGGTACGAGGCCTATTGTATTGAGCAAGGCATCGGAGCGCAGCTACGAACGGATGCCTCCGACGGCGTCGTGGCCACCGCGTTTAAGCCCTACGTCGGCCACATGCTCGCCGCCAGCGGAATCATCGATACCCTCTGCGCCTTGCTGGCCATGCGGCATCGATCCATCCCAGCCACGCTGCATACGCGACCGGATCGGGTGCGCTTCCCGGCCCCGTTGGTAACGACCCGGCTCGATCGCACGGTTAAGACGCTGCTCAAGCTCTTTACCGGCTTCACCGGCCACGACGCGGCGCTGGTGTTTCGCGGACTGTAGGCGCTGATCCCACGAACCCATGCCCTACCGATTAAGATAGCCCATGAATGGGGGATAGACCCGGCTCAGGTCGGGTGTATGACACTTTATTGATCCTTGTATAGCCAAAGAAACGGAGGCCCTGCTGTGATAGCGTTTTTCCAGACCTTTCGAGACGACCTCGTTTGATTGACTGCGCAAGGATCAATAAACAGGCGCTGCCTCGAAATCCAAACGAGTTATCGGCAGTTCGTGAGGGCCCCTTTGCTTGGGCGGCCGTCGGCGTCACGAAAAAGGCCGCCTTCAGTCCGCCGGATGGAATGTCCGATATCTGACTCAGATTGGCGATCCAGACCGAGACATTCTGCTCCAAGCGTTCAGACGTGCTGGCCTACATCGACGAGATACGGGCGGCGATGGAGTTATTGCGCGATGAGGAAATCGAGGCGGGCGTCACCATGCTCTCCTCGGCGCGACAGGCCGGCCACACCGTATATATTTTCGGCAACGGCGGCAGCGCCGCCACGGCGTCACACCTGGCTGTGGATCTGGCCCGCAATGCCGGTGGCGATCGCGCCCGCCCGCTACGCGTCCTGTCGCTTACGGACAACGCAGCGTGGCTAACGGCGGCGGCCAATGACGATGGGTACGAAAACTGTTTTGCGGATCAGTTGCATCGGCTCATAAGGCCTGGTGACCTAGTCATTGGGATCAGCGCGTCGGGAAATTCGGAAAACGTGCTGCGGGCGTTTGACGTGGCCCAGGCAGCGCGGGCGCGGCGTTTGGCGCTGGTCGGATTCGACGGCGGCAGGTTGGCGTCGTTGGCTACCGCACGCATCAGCGTCGATTCGCATGACTACGGCGTGGTGGAAAGCGTGCATGTCGCCGTGTGTCATGTTCTGGTGCGTATGCTGCGGAAACTAGCGGACGAGGAGGAGACCTTGCTCGCGGTAGGCGAGGCGCCGGCTGAGGATATTCTTTGTGCCGGCCTTCGCGGCGAGACTCGGCTGCAGGACGCCGTCGGATCGAAACGCACAATCGCACCAGAGTTCTGACACCATACCCGCAGAACCATGAAGCCTTCCACCGTACGCGTCGTTTTCATGGGCGAAAAGCCGTTGGCAGCATGGTGCCTTGAGCGGCTGCTCGAACTTCCGCAGGTGGACGTGACGGCCGTCTGCACCCGGCGCCCGATGCAGGTATGGTGGGGCACTCAGGTCGTGAGGTCGTTGGCTGAGCGACGCGGGATTCCCATCGTCAAGCGAAGTCACGTCCTTTCGCTGGAAGTCGATCTCATCCTGTCGGTGCTCTATCCTTTCGTTGTGGAGGCCCCGGTTTTGGCGCGGGCCACTCGTGGGGCGTTCAATTTGCACGGGGCACCGTTGCCGCGCTACCGAGGCTGCAACGGCGTATCACACGCCATCATCAACGGTGACGATCGATTCGGCGTTACGCTTCATCGCATGAGCCCGGAAGTGGACGGCGGCCCCATAGTCCATGTCGAATGGTTCCCCATCGACCCCATGGAAACCGCGAAGGATCTCTACGACCGGGCAACCGAGGTATCCAAGGACGTTTGGCGGCGGTGGCTCCCAAGACTTCTGGTCTCAGACGTGCCGACGTATGTTCCGTCCCCCGACGAGCCGTCCTTCTTCCATCCGCGTCATTCGCTGGCTGACAAGGAGGCGGATCTGAACTGGCCCGCGCAGAAGCTATGGAACTTCGTGCGCGGAATGGACTTTCCACCCTTTCCCCCGGCACATACCACGCTGTCCAGCGGCCGGCGCATTGAGCTGCGAGCCCAACCGGGCGATGGGCCGGGTCCAGCCGGTTCGGGCAAGTCGAATCCCGTGCGGCCAAGGGCGCGGGTGGGTTTGGCTCAAGTTTTGTAAACCGATCAGGCGATATCCGAACAAAGGAAAGAATAGCGCGCGGAAGATGTACGCCGACACATCGTAGTTATGCGTATTGAATCTCCGCGGGGCCGATAGGGTAACAGCATGGAAACCGACGTCCTAACAGATCTGAATTGCAAGTCCGATCGTTCGAAGCGTCTGGCCATGCGTCGATCGATGACACCGACGCTTCGCGCGGAGCACGCACGATACGGGCAGGAATACTTCGACGGGCCGACGGGGTACGGCGGCTATTATTACGACGGACGACATGAATCGACCGTCCGGCAGATGATCGAGAGGTACGAGCTTACGCCGGAGTCAAATGTGCTCGAGGTCGGCTGCGCCAAGAGGTTCATGCTTTACGAGTTCCACAGGCTCGGCATTGTCAACGTGCAGGGATGCGACATCAGCGAGTACGCGGTATTGCACGGCAAGCCGGAGATCACCGATCGCCTGTCGGTGATGTCCGCAGATCGACTGGACTTTCCGGATGATTCGTTCGACCTGGTGTATTCGATCGATGTTCTGCATAACCTCAATCCCGATGCGAGTGAACGGGCTATTCAAGAGATCATGCGTGTGTCCCGTCGGGCTGCGTTCATCCAAGTGGACAGCTACGACACGCCCGCCGAACAGCGCAACCTGTCCGATTGGGTCGTGACGATCAAGACGGTTCGAAGCAAGGATGACTGGCGGGCGATGTTCCGTCGGCTCGGTTATTCGGGCGAATACTATTTCAAGGTCTTCACGTTCTGACGCGCCGTGGCGGACACCTTTCTGGTTCCCTATGTACGGGCTGTGTGGCGAATGCTGCGCTACCGGTTGGGTCCAACAGGAAGAGTGTGCTTGTTCGGCGCTGGTGCACACACACGATGGCTTGTTTCCGTAATATCCGACCTGCCGGGCCCAACGGTGGTGTGCATCCTGGACGACCAACCCAAGACAAACTCCATCGCAGGTTTTCCGGTTCGACAGGCCGATTCCATTGACATCGATACCGTGGAGCTGGTCTTAGTTTCGTCCGATCGCTGGGAAGAAGAGCTCTATGCTCGATGCAAGCAGTTATGGGGGGATCGGGTCGAAATTCTTCGACTCTATGAAGGACTTCCGCGCGGGCCCTATGACAAGACGGACGATCGAAACGAGGCGCTGCGGCGTATTGAATCGCCGTCGCCGCACCGCGCCGTCACCGAGCGACAAATCGTCATAGTCTCCGACCAACCCCGGGCGCGAGAATCCAAACTCGGATATGCTTTGAAGCACGCCGGGTGGCAACCGATTCTCCTGTGCGGGCGCAGGCCCACCTTTGACGCCACGCGGGATTTCGACGAGGTGTTTCACTATTCCAACCGGTGGGAAGCTCTGCGTCTGGCGTGCGATTATTCGCCCGTAGCCTACCACGTAATGGTCAACAGCGTCTACGACACTGCCGAGCTTTTTGTCCGTCACCGGCCCGGTGTCGTCATCATCGACTCGTATGACCTGATCGCCGGGATGTACACGCCGGAGTATCTTGCCGCACACCCCGCCCTGGCTGACGAACTTAACCGGGAGCGCACCTGCACCGAAAAGGCCGACGGCATCT
>JADFMZ010000181.1 GCA_022563615.1 Planctomycetota bacterium | reverse complement strand
GCGTCTGCCCACAAACGTTTTCTACCTTCGCAACATATTCGAACGTCGGATCGATCATCGTTTCCGGCAGCGTCAGATTCTTGATCGTCAAGAGAACCGCAATATCTTCGACGGAGTCGGCCATGTCATCCTGAAGCTTCAGGTAGCCCAGCAGATCGCCACGGTAGATCGGCAGAAAAAACCGCTTGGGGATGGTCTGTCGGATTTCATCCTTGATGATATCCGCTTCGTGCTCCACTTTGAACACCTTGCGGGCGATATCCTGAAGCCCCGAATAGTTTTTGTCACGCACAGCCTCAAACATCGGGCCGACGAACGCAACGCACTCCATCACTTTTTTCATATGGTAGCGCAGCGGCTCGAACGGCGACGTACGAAACAGATCACGAATCAACGACATGTATAGCCTCTCATTCCACGCAGCGACCGACCCTTATCAAGGCGATGGTAACGCCGCCACCGGGTGCCGCCCCGCATGTTTCGACGGGACCGTAACTGCGCCGGGTTGAAAGTCAAGCTATGCGGCATACGATTGAAGTTTAGCCGCCGCCGGGGCTGAGGCTTGCAATCAGATCCTCAATGACGACTGCCACGCCGTTGGCGATCCCCTCAGAGACACCCTTGACAACGGGGTCGCAACCCCCGATGGCCAGCGAGCAACCCATCATCAGCAAGGCAATCCGGGCTCTTGTTTGGATTCCTGACTTTGATCCCGTTCTTACTCTAATTTCAGCCTTTTGGTCCACAGTACACCTCCTATGACCACCACAGTTCGTCCATGTTCAACCGCAATGTAACGGCAATCCAACCCGTGCGAACCCGAGCCGCGGGCTTCAGCCCGCGCGATGTTACGATTCTCTGTGACCACAGACCACCCGCGCAAGTCAGCGCAGGCCTCGTCTTGTGTATGTGCCACTGCTCTTGAGCAGTGCATAGACGCCATTCGAGTCTATCCCATAAACCCTTGTGGCACTGATTGGGATCGGTTCTCAGTCCCGGTCGAATGACCCACGCGAATCCGCCATAGCTGGACCTTCGGCTCCGGCAGCCGGCGCGCCTTCGACGTCCTCTTTCGCGTTCATACTCGCCGTTGCCGCTTGGGACTGCGCTTCCAACAAGGCCAGTCGTTGCTCCAGTATCCTGATCCGTCGCGCCTGAGGGTCGCCTTTCGAAGCCTTCCAAAGTGGAAACGAAAACTCCAAGAGAAAGCGGTTATCGTCGCCACCGCCGCCGTTGTCTATATCGCGACGACGGTAGGACAGGCCGGTCGTCCATCCGTTGTCCCATTTGAACTCGTAACCCTGCTCGATGCTGGTCCAGCGTATCTCGGTGGTCCGATTCCCGCGATTCCGAATCTCCGGCCCGAACTTCGTTTTACTCTTGATCTCTTGTAGATGCCACGAACAGCCGGGCAACATTACGGCAAGCACGAGGCAACCCAAGCCAAAACATCCTTTGCTCATCATCTCTCCCGATTCAAACGCTCAACTATCATCATCATCCCTTGCATCATTCACCGGGCAGCATATGCCCCAACCACCGAAGGGCGTCAACCCATCGGCGACGATTCACAGAAAAAATATCTTGCCGGGTATTCAGGAGGCGGCGAGAACGGATTATCGAACCGGGATAGACCCGTCAATCACTTAGGTTTGCTTGGTCGGCGTCTGCGTTTCACGCCGTTGAGCGGGCCGAGCCGGGTAACGTGAATCAACCCGCATATGACAACATCCTGGGCGGTCACACCCTCGGCGTCGATGTTGAGCCCGACGTGCGCGGCCCGTGGAGTAACGATGATCTGGTCGGGATGAGTGACCGGATACGCCGATCCGTCCGACATGTAAATGGAAAACGGCTCAAACGGGCGTCGCCTAAGCAATTTATGAAATTCCTCGATACGCATCCCTGCTGATTTTATCCCTCAATAAAATAATCGGCAATAAGGATCGACCCGTTCGATCGGGCAGCTTGAGCGGGCTTTCCCGAAGGGTTGATAGTCCCGCCGGTATGGTCGTGCTCAAATGGCGTCGGTGCGAATGGGAGGTCAGATTGTTGCCCCCCATCGCCAAAGGGAGGGGCACTCCCGGCGCTGGGAGGTAGCATAGACGCTGGCGTATCACTACTGGATAGCTGCGGCATGCTTGGCGGCAAAGCGGTTTCCGATCCGGATGTAATCCGCCAGGGCGATCGCGGCGGCGGCGCTGGCTGTCCAATACAGGCCACTGAGGATCAGCCGCGTATGGGGCACCCACCGGGCCAGGTCTGGAGCCACCAAACAGTACGCCACCATGACCAGTTGGATCAGGGTGCAGCCCTTTCCCCACACTCGCGGCTCTACGAAAAACCGTCCCGTCGTCGCATAAATCAGGACGAAACCGATCACGGTGAAGACGTCCTTGCCGATGGCAATGACCGGCACCCAACTGGGCAGCTTGAAGCCCGCCACCGAAGTCGACTCGATGGCCAGTAGTACCACCACGCAGGTAATCAGCAGCTTGTCCGCGACCGGATCCAAAAAGCGGCCCAGTTGCGTTTCCTCTTTGAGCCTGCGAGCCAGGAATCCATCCAGCGCATCACTGATCGCCATCAAGCTGAACAGCCCCAGCGCTAGATACCGCCAACCCGGCCAAGTGGCGTTCAGGTTCAGCAGACAGATCACCATCGGTGCGACCAGCACGATGCGTCCGATGGTGATTCGATTTGGCCAGTTCAGCCAGCTCATGTTTGCGCCTCAATAGGATGGAGCGGCCCGGTTCGGTCGACGTATCATACTCTGCTGCTGGTCGGGGCGGCTCAGCAGGAGCTTCGCCCTCCCGGCGGGATACCCGAAACAGGAAGGTGGACAAAGCGCATGGTATCGTGCGCCCGCCATGACCCACCGATCGGCACTTGATCCCAAGGGCAATATCCACTATATCATGGTTGTCGCGGGCTGGCTGCGCGGCAGCGCAAAGGGCAAGAAAACATCTTTGCGTTCCCTTTTGCGCTACCCTGCGCAGCGGCACGGTGCAGCTTTCGTCGAGAATGGGTTGAAAGGATCCAAACCATGAAAATGTTGAACACAGGTCGCCATCGCGCAGGTTTGTTTGTTGCGATCGCGGTCTTGGCTGGATTGGCCGTTTTTCCGGTTGCGGTGCTTGCGGCGAGCCCGGACAAACCGCTGGCGTACCCCAAAGCCCGCAAGGGAGATCAGGTTGACCTCTATCACGAAACCAAAGTGCCCGATCCCTACCGCTGGCTCGAGGATCCGGACTCGTCGGAATCGCGGGAGTGGATCGAGGCCCAGAACAGGCTTACCTTCAGTTACCTGAAACAGATCCCCGAGCGCGCCGCCATCAAAAAGCGCCTAACCGAAATCTGGGACTATGAGAAGTATCAGTTGTACTACAAGGAGGGGGACCGTTACTTCTTCAAGAAGAACGACGGCCTGCAGAACCAGGATGTGCTGTACACCGTGTCCTCCCTGGACGGCCGACCCACCGTATTACTCGACCCGAACAAGCTTTCTGAAGATGGAACGGTTTCGCTTCGCGGCTGGCAGCCCACCGACGACGGCAAGCTGCTCGCGTACGGCTTGTCGACCTCCGGCAGCGACTGGCAGGAATGGAAGGTGCGCGACGTCGCCACCGGCGCGGATCTCGACGATCACCTCCAATGGGTCAAGTTTTCCGGCGCGTCCTGGACCAAAGACGGCAAGGGCTTCTTCTACAGCCGGTACGATGAGCCGGACAAAGACGCCACCCTTCAAGGACTGAACTATTATCAGAAGCTTTTCTACCACCGCCTGGGCACCCCGCAGTCGGACGATGTGCTCATTTACGACCGCCCCGACGAAAAAGAATGGGGGTTTGACGGCTCGGTGACCGACGACGGTCGGTACCTGATCATCACCGTCTGGAAGGGAACCGGACCCAAGAAACTGGTGTTTTACAAGGATTTGCAGGACAAAGGCTCCAAGGTCGTCGAACTGATTCGAGAGTTTGAAGCCGCCTATAGTTTCATCGAACATGACGGCCCGATCTTCTGGTTTCGCACCGATCTGGACGCCCCGCGCTACCGCGTGATCGCGATCGACATCACCCGGCCTGAACGGGATCACTGGAAAGAAATCATACCCCAGGGTGCGAACACGCTCAGATCGGTACGCCTTGTCGGCGGCAGATTCATTGCGTCGTACCTCCAGCACGCCGTTTCGCGGGTCAAGGTGTTTGACACGCGGGGCGGATTCGTGCGAGCGGTCGAGCTTCCCGGCATGGGTAGGGCCTACGGGTTCGGAGGAAAGACCGATGATCCCGAGACCTTCTACGGCTATACCGGTTTCACCGATCCGGCAATGATCTTTCGTTACGACGTCGAGACGGGAAAGAGCACGGTCTTTCGCCGCCCGACAGTCGATTTCAACGCCGACGACTTTGTCACTCGGCAGGTGTTCTTCCGGAGTAAGGACGGCACCAAGGTGCCGATGTTCATCACGCACAAAAAAGGTATCACCCTGGACGGGCGTAACCCCACGCTGCTGTACGGCTACGGAGGGTTCAACATTCCCATTACGCCCGGGTTCAGTTCCAAGTACATCGTGTGGATGGAGATGGGTGGCGTTTACGCAGTGGCTAACCTTCGCGGCGGTGGGGAGTACGGCAAGGAATGGCATGATGCCGGCAAGAAGCTCAACAAACAAAACGTCTTCGACGACTTCATCGCTGCGGCTGAGTGGTTGATCGACAAGAAGTACACCTCCAAGCAAAAACTTGCCATCCACGGCGGCAGCAACGGCGGGTTGCTGGTCGGGGCGTGCATGACGCAGCGGCCTGACCTGTTCGCAGCCTGTCTGCCGGCTGTCGGCGTCATGGACATGTTGCGATTCCACCAGTTCACGATCGGGTGGGCCTGGACGTCGGACTACGGATCGGCGAAAAACCCCGAAGAGTTCAAGGCCTTGTACGCCTACTCGCCTCTTCATAATCTCAAACCGGGAACCGCGTACCCAGCTACGCTCATCACCACGGCGGACCACGACGACCGGGTGGTGCCGGCCCACAGCTTCAAGTTTGCAGCTACGCTCCAGGATGCGCATTCCGGGTCGGCGCCGGTGCTGATCCGCATTCAGACGAAGGCCGGCCACGGCGCAGGCAAACCCACATCGGTTCAGATCGAAGAGATCACCGACATGTGGGCCTTCCTGGTGCGCACGCTGGATATGAAGATCGATCTGGCGCAGAGCGAGTCAGCCAAGAAACCCAGCACAAAGCTGCATCCCGCCGGATGACGATTTCGAGACGGCACGGATCGGAGAAATAACCCTTGCGCAAAGATTCCTACGACTTCCTGAAGAGCATTCTTGAGACGCCGTCGCCGTCGGGGTTCGAGCAGCCCGTGCAGCGGATCGTTCGTAAGCGAATGAAGCGTTTCGCCGATACGATCGAGACCGACGTGCACGGCAACGTCATCGTCTGCCTCAACCCGGAAGGCTCACCCCGCATTATGCTGGCTGGTCACTGCGACCAGATCGGCATGATGGTCAACTACATCGACGACAAGGGCTATATCTTCTTCAGGCCGATCGGCGGGATCGACCCCTCCGTCGTGCCCGGTTCGCGCGTCGTGGTGCACACCAAGCACGGATCGATCGACGGCGTCATCGGGCGAAAGCCGATCCACGTGCTCAAGCCCGAGGAGCGCGGCGCCAAGATCGAGCTGCGCGAGATGTGGGTGGACATCGGCACCAAGAATAAAAAGGAAACGCAGCAGGTCGTCGGCGTCGGCGACCCGATCACCTTTCGGCTCGAAATGGTGCGGCTCGGCGGCGATCTGGTCACCTCTCCGGCGTTCGACAACAAGTGCGGCGTCTTTGTCGTGATGGACGCCCTGCGGCGATGTTCGGTGAAAAAAATCAAGGCGGCTTTGTTCGCCGTCAGCACCGTGCAGGAGGAGATCGGCCTGCGCGGGGCGCGCACAGCCGCGTACGGCATCGATCCCAAGGTCGGCATCGCCGTGGACGTGACCCATGCCACCGATTATCCCGACATGGACAAGCGCACCCTCGGTGACATCAAGCTCGGCGGCGGTCCCGCCATCTCCACCGGCGCCAATGTCAATCCACGTTTGGAGGAGCTGCTTGTAAAAACCGCAAAATCCAAGCGCATTCCCTACCAGATGGAGGCGGCGCCGGGCGGTACACCCACCGACGCCAACGTGATGCAACTGACCCGGTCAGGCGTGGCGACCTCGCTGGTGAGCGTCCCCAACCGATACATGCACACACAGGTGGAAGTGGTCAGTCTGTCAGACTTGGAGACGACCTCCAAGCTGATTGCCGAGACGGTTGCCTCTATCTCACGCCGGACGAGCTTCCTGCCCGAATGATTATCACGGGTTGAAGGTTGAAGGTCGAAAGGTTGAAGATTCAAAGATTGAAGATTGAAGATTGAAAGGTTCCAGAGTTAACAAGTCTAAACGTGCCAAGGATGAAACCTCCCAATCTTCGGCACCCCAATCTTCAACTTTTCAACCTCCAACCTTTGAACCTTCAACCTTCCAATCTCCAACCTTGCAATCTTCAACCCCCGAAGGGTCGGACGCGCTCACCCGCCACCTGTCCCTTGAGACATTGCAATCACTTCAGGATCGTTTCGCCCGACTTGGCCAGATGACCGTTTGTATCTGCGGCCCCACGGGTCAGCCCGTAACGAATCCCCGGTGGGGAAGCGGTTTCTCCAAGCTGATCGGCCTGTCGCCGCGAGGTCGTCGGGAGTGGAA
>JADFMZ010000180.1 GCA_022563615.1 Planctomycetota bacterium | reverse complement strand
GGGGGTGGGCGGCCAAGTCTCTTGGGCTCGAACGGGTACCGGTGGTGGTGCGCGAGGCGACGCAGCAGCAGATGCTCGAGCTCGCCCTCATCGAAAACATCCAGCGTGAGGATCTCAACGCGATGGAGAGGGCGCTGGCCTACCGTCGCTTTTCCACCCAGTTCGGCCTCAGCGCGGATGAGGTCGGTCGGCGTACCGGCGAGGACCGGACAACGGTAACGAACTACCTGCGTCTGTTGGAGCTCTCCGCGCCCCTTCAAGAGCTTGTGGCTTCCGGCCGACTGTCGATGGGTCATGCGCGCTGCCTGTTAGGTGTTCCCAGCGAAGCACGCCGGATGGAGTTGGCTACTGCTGCTGCCTACAGTGAGCTGTCTGTGCGCGCCCTGGAGAAGATGGTTCGTCAGGAAAGACAACGAGACCATGACTCAGCCACCGACCCACCGCAAGAGGTGCGGGTGCGATCCGCTCACTTGCAGGACCTGGAGCGACGATTCGAAGAGGCGATGCGCACCAAGGTAACGATCCATGAAGGGAAACGAAAAGGTACGGGACGCGTGGTCATCGAGTATCAGTCCCTCGACGATTTCGATCGTATCGCCGAACGATTGGGTGTAGTGCCAGAGTAATGGCACTAATCCCGCCAGAGACGCTACCTCGATCACTATAGCATAGGTCTTGTTGGCGCGAACCCTTTGCGAAGTGAATCACCGCTGAGATTTCCAGTTACGCCTGTTTTTCTTTTTCTGTGAATGAAGTACCCTGCACTACGAATCGGTAGATAAGTTTGGTTGTTGCCCCGCGCACCTCGTATTGGGCGCGAACTTGGACCGAGGTGGATGAGTTTGAAACAAGCAAAGGAGATTCCCGTGTACCGATCTCGAACCGTAGCCATCATCGTTTACATCGGACTGTTGTTGAGTCCTGGGCGTGCGTTGGCTGCTGCCCCGGAGGTGGAAAAGCTGATGGGGCTTATGCCGGACGATCTGCCGTTGACCATGATCGTGGTTGATCTTGCCACTTTGGATCGAGCAGTCGGTTCATTTCTTGAAAGCATTGGCGAGGATGGTTCCAATGCGAGTTTGATCACGAAAGTAAAGGAAGAGTTTCTCGTTGGTTCATGGATTGATTTCAGCAAACCGATCGGGCTGGCCCATACGATACTGACACAGCGGGAGAAACCGCTGCTTTGGGCAAACATTCCTCAATTCAAGGAAAAGGTCAAACAGTATGCCGGCGCGACGCAAGAAGAGGGTGCGTGGCATTTACCTTCCAAGGACGGCGACTCGGTCTATGCGAAAAATCTGGGTGACTATGTTGTGATCGCGCCGAGCGTCGAGGCGCTGGCCCGTGCGACTGGCGGTCGATCCTTGCCGGGCAAAGAACTCAAGACGCGCATGGACCTGTTGAAAGGACGCCAAGCGCTCTTGCATATCAATATGGAGTCCGTTCGACCGCCGCTGCTGAGTACGCTCACTCAAGGCGCCCAGATGGCGCCGATGTTGGCTATGATGATGAGCCAGCAATCCGGTGGTGGAGACGCCGCTACGATGATCGGTGTTTTTACGGCTGTGTTTGACGCCGCTCAAAAATTCGTACAACAGATCAACACCATCGACATTGCCATTACGATTGACGCGAACGCGGCGCACGCCGTCCTGGCGGCTGGGTTCAACGACGGCGCCATCAGGAAACACCTCGAACAAACAAGCCCCGCCACGGTCCCATTGCTCTCCACGATCCAAACGCAGCCGTTCGTTTTGGCGCTGGCCTATCACCTTCCGGGCAACGCCTCTCCCTTCATCGACTACATTTTCTCAACCGTTACCGGCGCCCCAGCGGCTGCGCCCGCGCCCGCGCCGATATCGGGCGACACCCACGCTCCGTCTGACGCCGTTGGCGCCGCGAACGTTACGCGCGATTTCTACCGGAAGATCGAGGGGATGAATATGCTGCTGACGATGTCACCCAAAGGGGTGGCCATCTCGGGTGACTACATCGCAGCCGATTCCAACGCGTTGTTTGCGCTGGCTAAGAAGGCGGTGATCGCTTCCGGTTCTTTGCTGAATCGTCTCGGCGGCGCCGAAGGTTGGGAACCGATGCCATCGAGAAAAATCGGCCAGGCAACCGTGGAGGAGTTCTCGATTAAGTTCGACTCGTCCAATCCCCGGTCTGCCACGGCGCTCAAGCTGTATGGCGGCGATCTTCGCTACGCCATCGCATCGGGTCGCGGCGGTGTCCGGTTTTACCTGGGCCACCCCTCCCATCTGGATCGCGCATTTCCCGATCAGGTCAGTAACCCGTTGGGATCCTCCGCCGGCGTGAAACAGGCGCTGGCTGCGCTGCCCGCCAACGCCAACGCCATCTTGCTGGTTGATCTGGCTGCATCGATCCCGCTGCTTGCAAGATTGGGTGTTAGCGCCCGCGCCCGTCAGACATCGCCCGGTCCGCCCATTGCGCTGGCCCTTTCACTTTCCAAAGAGCCCGCTCGGCTTGAAATTCACGTACCCGCGGGAGCCATCAAAAGGCTCAAGGAGGCATTGGGAACCGCCATAGCGACCGATGCCGCCGGCACCAAAGAGTGACACATATTGGCACTCGGGGGATTACAGATCCTGCGCATCCTCCAAATGCCGCACGATGCGCTGATACTCCGCAGGGTCATTCGCGTTCCAAAACGAAACGAAATCTTGATCTTCACTGGACAGAGAGTGCGCCTCGACGATCAGGGCCTCGCAGCGCTCGACGTACGTTTGAACGCGCCATTGATGCTGCGTCAGCAGTTCGGTCAATAGGGCGCGGGTTCCAAGACGGTAGACCGCGGTTAGTGGGTGCAAGCGCCCTTCATGCCGAGGGACCACGGCTGCATGAACCCCCAATCGTTCGATCAAGCATCGCACCAAGGCCGGCCTGAGCAAGGGTTGGTCGCAGGAGGTCACAAACGCGGCGTCACACTGCCCCTCCAAGGCCGCAAAGCCGGCCAAGATCCCACTGAGAGGCCCGCGATGATCAGGATGGTCATGGACCACCGACACGTTGGCCGGCAGCGGGGGCAGGTTTTGGCCCTGTCGAGCCGCTACGACTACCGGCCCCACAACGCCGCCCAATAAACGGACGATTCGCTGCAACCCATACTCGTCGCCGAAGCGCAGCCACGCCTTGGACGTGCCCATTCGCCGGCTACGCCCACCGCACAGAACAATGCCCCCCGTTCTCAAAACCATAGTTCGACTCGCAAGGAGGCAACGCGCCCGCCTCAGAGCTACTCGTTTTCCCCGCTGGGTTCAACTCAGAAGGCGAGGCATCCGATAACAACAAGCGCGACGTTACACGGCATAGTGGAGATGACTGGTATGAAGACTAATATGATCCGCAGAACAGGTTTCCTTTTCTTGTTGGCCATGGGACTGATCGGCGGATGCGACGCCGGATTTGTCAGGGACGAAGCCCAGCGAAGCTTTGCCTCATTCCTGAGCGGCGTCGTCACCACCGCCATCAACGAGACCATCAATCCAGACAACTAAGGTTTCGTCAACTTTGAACGAACCGGCTCCTCAAGCCTGAGTGTGATCCTCTCGCTGGCGGTGGCGTAGCGCAGCGGGCAAAGCGAGGATCATCTTTCGCTCCCCATTGCGATACCTTGCGCTCCGCTGGGGCAACAGGTCGCTGGAGGGAGGGACAAAGAGGATCTTTGCCCTACCTCCCCCCCGACGGTCACCCACCCTCGAAATTGCGGCTGTAACCCTGCCCCCGTTGCGAATCCTTCAGATCCCAGCGCTCTTGACCTCTATCGTAGCTAAGGCTATATTCTTTCTCTAATGATACGTGCTAGGGTCTGCACTATATTGTTTAGACTATGGTGCACCTGAGGATCAGTCGATCGCTGACGATGGCGCTTGGTTCGCCGATGCAGCGCGGCGCTGACCCAATGCCCAAGGCCGGGCGGTTGAGGCTTAGGAGTACTACGATGGGTCGTTTGACGTTTCAGAAGAGGCTGCGCGGTTGCGAGGACTGTTGCGATGGGATCGGATGCCGTTTGTCCCTATTCCTCACGGCATTTGCGCTGCTGTTTTCACTTGCGGGCCGGTCCGTCGCTCAAGATGAAAATGGAATCTCCAGACCGGATCCCATGCAGGAACCGCTTGTCACTGACCGGCCGGACTTCACGGAAAGCACGGAAACCGTACCGACCGGGCATGTGCAGCTAGAGGCAGGCTATACGTTTACCTACGACCGGGAGGGCGTGGACCGATCGCGCGAGCACACCGCTCCCGAATGGCTTGTGCGTGTCGGCCTGGTCGAAAACCTGGAGCTGCGCATCGGATGGGATGGCTACTCGTGGATGGAAGACCAGTTTGAGGTTGCAACAGAATCAGGGCGGCGTGTCACTCGAGAGGAGTGGACTCAGGGGGCCAACGATCTGTCCCTGGGAATCAAGTACAAGTTCATCGAGCAGGACGGCTGGATACCCCATTTCGGAGTGATCGTCGCGATGACGGTGCCGTCCGGCAGCGCCGGGGTCAGTTCCGGCGACGTGGATCCTGAGTTTGTATTGCTCTGGGCCTACGACGTGACCGACGCACTGGCCATCGCGGGTAACGTCGGTCTGGCTGCAATCACCGAAGAAGGAGAGCGTTTCGTGCAAACCTCCGCGTCGCTGACGGCTGGGTTCGCCGTGACTCGCCGGCTGGGCGCCTTCGTTGAATACTTCGGGGTTTATCCCAATGCCGATGGCGCCGATTGTGCCCACAACCTCAGCGGCGGTCTCACCTACCTGCTCAACAACAATTTTCAGATCGACTGGCGAATCGGCGTCGGATTGAACGAAGAAGCGGACGATTTTTTCACCGGAGTCGGTTTTGCCTGGCGGTTTTGACGGGGCTTGTTCGGCCGGCTGGCGTTGGGCTGATGGTCCCGGTAGGTAATCGTCGTAAGGCCTGCTATTCGCAAATTGTCCGGGCAGTCGTAGAATCATGTTGCCGATAGCAATCTATGACTGGAGAGACAGGTTCCCAGGTCGTTGGAATGGGGAGCAGCCGGTCGAAATAGGTGCCTTCTCGATTACGCGTTCGGCGGTCAGCCTTCTTCGAAAACGGATAACCATGGGCGTTCAAGACATTATTGTGCTGTCGGTCGTGGCATTGGCGGCTGGCTACATGGTACTCTGGGTTTGGCGCTCCCTGACCGCCTCGGGAGGCTGCAACTGTAGCCATTCGAAAGCAGACACCGCGTCGCGCGGGCTCAAACGACTCCCGTTGGTGACGCCTGACCAGATCGGCAAACCGCATATTTCAGTACGAGAGGCCCCATCGGTCCAGCCTGGCGTGTCAGGAAGTTAATGTAATGTATTGCGCTGCAATGGATTACATTTGATCTCGCTGCTACCCGGCCTTTCTGCGAACCAACCATTTCCAATCTCGACCAGGTATTCCAGTGCTGGTATCAAGTATCGGACGTAACCGTTCCGATAATTCGTTGAAGGGGAGGTTGTGTCCTCAGGGCATGGAGTTTGCTTGATATGGCGCAAGATACGCGAAGTCAGCTTCGCAATGAAACCGAGCGCCGGCGTCGCGCGCCTCCCGAGCCGACCCACGTCCTGGCTACTTTCGACCATGGCGGGCAACTGGGTGGCGATACGACCCACGGGCCAATCGAGTTGGCGGTCGAGGTTACCGATCCCGACGGTAAACTTGCGGACTGGTTCGACGACAACTGGTGGACTGAAGTGCTCCAGCGCTGGGGGGATGATCCCGTGACTCTTCGGATGGCCCCCACGCCGCAAGCGCTGCTTCACCCGACCGTGCTTCATCATCTTGAGATGCTGCGGCGGGTAGCGCCACGCTGGCGGATCGTCGGGCATGCTTATGTGGGTGACGTCGCATCGGATGAAGCCGTCGCGACCGCCGCCGGCAGCGCCTACCACGAGATTCGCTTCTTGGATCGCCCACGACCGGGCGCATCGGCCTCAGACCGCGCCGATTGGCAGTTGCCGCTGGCGGAACTGTTCGGTCGGATCCGTCAGGCCCAAATCGAGATGAATGCCACAGCCCCTATTCTGGTCAGGCTGCCCGGTGAAGCGGCAGGACCCGCGCCGACACCCCCGCCGACGCAATGCTCCGGGGCATCTACTACCGGACCACGGTTCGCAACGGCACCAGATCCAAACTAACGGCTATGCCAAACGTCATTTGACGGGTTGGTAACGATTAAGGGAGGCGCAAGGTAGAGGGCAGGCTTCCTCTCTCCCCGGCAGGTCGTCGGTACTGGTAGAGTTTCAACCCAGCAGCCCGGCTAGCTGCTCCAGCGTCCAAACGTGTTCCGCCAACCCACGTCACCAAGCCTGAACCAATAACCGGCATCCTCAATGTAAAGTGCGAGTAGTATGTTTGCAGTAATTTACGTTTGATTTACTGGTCGTTTCGATGTACCCTATAGCTTAATATGAAGGCTAAGCTAATTTTGGCGGAACCGGCTATCTTGCATCCCGATGGAACGTTAAGCATGCTTCGGGCGGGGATTACTAGGCTGTGGTCTCCCGAAGTGCCGGTTGTTTTCCGCGCTAGTTTGGTGGTGCGAATCGAAGCAGAAGCGGCAGAACGGGGAAAGAACGAATTTGAGATCCACTGCATTAACGAGGATGGAAAAGATCAACTGCCCCCAATCAGAGGCCAGTTCGACAGCCCAAAGGGCGGTGGTGATCAGCAGCTTATTATGGCTATACAATCCAAACTGTCGAACTTTGGGCTTTACCAGTTCAACATC
>JADFMZ010000179.1 GCA_022563615.1 Planctomycetota bacterium | reverse complement strand
TCATAGCGAACCGCGGTCGATGAAGTCCGGGCGGCATGCCCCGGCCTCAGTGAGCCCGATGCCCGTTCCCTGCTCGCGCGTTTCCTGTTCACCGGCGACGACGTGTTCAAGCCGCTGTGCCGGCTTTCCGGCGGAGAGCAATCGCGCATACGACTGCTCAAGCTAATACTCGACTCGCCGGATATCCTCATCCTCGACGAACCGACCAACCACCTGGACATCCGCTCTTGCGGAGCCCTCGAAGACGCGCTCAAGGAGTTTCCCGGCACGATCGTCGTTGTCAGCCACGATCGATTCTTCCTCGACAGCCTTGTTGATCGGCTTTTGGTCATGCGAAGTGACGGGTGCGCCGTGTTCGAAGGGAACTACTCGTTCTACGTAGAACAGATCGAGAAACAACGAAAACCCGGTAAACCATCAAACCGCAAGAAAACGAAGGGCCGGAATTCTCTCCAGCCAAAACGATCTTCCCCGTCATCCTATGACCGCCTTTCGATTGATAAGCTCGAAGAGTTGGTCGTTCAGCACGAGACCGCATTGGCCGAACTCCACGACCGATTTGGTGACCCGACCATCTACAAGATCCCCGAAATGCTGGCGGAATTGCAAGAGCAAACCGAGAAGCTTGAGCAGGAACTCGCCGACGTCGACGCAGCGTGGCAGGAACGCGTCGACCTGCAATAAACCGGTTCGCAGACTGAGTCAATCCAGAAGCGCACTGCACCGCCAGGGACTCGAACCCCGGACCCGCTGATTAAGAGTCAGCTGCTCTGCCAACTGAGCTAGCGGTGCTCAAGGCCATTCACGTTTGCCGGCCATCCGTAGCCTAGCGATTTCCACTCGCCCGTAAAGTGTCGCGTGTGCCACCAAAGGTCGGGGCGAGTGGTGTCAACCGGGGCCGGTGAGGGTTAACTGGAGGGCCTTGAAGTCGGTCAGGTCGATGGCGGAATCGGGGACGAAGTCGAAGATGCGGCAGGATGGCGGGACGTCGGTCGGGCCTTGTCCGGTGAAGCAGTTTTGAAAGCCGGAAACATCGAACAAGTCAATCAGGCCGTTGCGGTCGAAGTCGCCCGGGATGAGCTTGCCACCGGTGATCGGAAAGTGATAGCCGATATCGACGATGCCGATATCGGAACCCTCATCGCTTCGGGTGGTCATCGTGTCGAGACTGAGGTTGACAGCCGTGTCGCTCCCGGCATCGACGGCTGGACTGTCCACGCCCTGGCCGGCGGCGGTTTGACTCAGGTAGTAATCTCCCGCCGGGCCGGGAACAAACAACGGATCAGCCCCGAAGTTGCCGACCCCGCCCAACGATCCATCCCAGCCCTGAATCAGACTATAATTGACGGTGGCCGTAGCCCCGGAGAACAACTGGAATTGATCAGCCTGCCCGGTGGCCCGGATGCGCGTGTTGCCCCAGAAGATCGTGTTCTCGAAGATGCCCGTCGTATTGCCAAACAGGTTGATCCCGCCGGACGCGCCCGCCCCTCGGTTATGCGCAAGCGTACAGTTCTTAAGCCGGAGCGTGCCTTCCGAAAAGTCGATAGCCCCGGTCCAATTCGTCCCCACATTTTCGGCCAGGAGGCAGTTGATGAGTGTTACGGAGGAGAAGTGCCCGGACAGTGCGGGGCCGGTGCTGAACACGTTTCCCAAGAAAACGCAGTTTGTGACCGTGGCAATCGTTCCGGAGGTCAGAAGTGCGTTACCTCCTGAGTTGTCGATAAAGGTGCAGTTGGTCACGACTCCCACGCTTCCCAGACCGGAGATTCCCAAGCCCCCTCCCCGGTTATTCACGAACAGACAGGAGGTAACCCTCATTAGTTCCCCAAACGGGCCGAAAAAGTTCAGCGCGAGGATCCCGTTTCGTGCGAACACACAGCGCTCGACGGTCCCGCTGGTCTGCGCGTCGATCCCACCGAGCTTGTTACGATGGAACTCGGAGTCGGTGACCCGTAGAGCCGCCATTGCGGCGTCGACCCCTGTTCCGGTGTTGTCTACAAAGACGCAGTGAGCCACGTCAAGGTCGCCACCGAATCGGGCGGCTATTCCCCTGAAGTTGTGCCCGCGGAACGTGCAGTTGGATATCTTGATGGTGGCATCCAGTCCCACGAGCCCACCGATCACGAACGGTTCGTCGCCGCGGTCGACGCTGGCAAAGCTGCTTTCGATGATCAGCCCGTCGATAACGGTTGGCACCTCGCTTTTCTCGACGATCAGAAGCGCAAACGAGTTGTCGCAGGCGTTCCAGTTGCCGATGTGGCAGCAGGTGACGGAGGCGGCTAGCGCGCAATTACTATCCCACAGCCGGAAACGAATGGGGTCGCAGCAGTCGGGATCGATTGCACATATCAGAGCCTCACATTCGGGATCGTCGCACCCGGCGCTGCGATGGGCGACGCAACAGTCGCTGTGCTGTTCGCAGTCTTGTGGGCCGTCGTCGGCGTTGAGATCGCCGCTGAGGACGGTTTCGTTGGCGACCCAGTCCCGTTGGTCGCGTTCGGTCTCCCAGCCGGCGAACCCTCCGTAGATGGCAACGCCCCCGGGAACCTCGTAGCTGATGCTCCGGTCGCCGGTGCCCCGGTCGGGCTTATAGATCCCAGCGGCCACCCAGATCTCGTCACCGGCGCCGGCCGCCGCCAGGGCGCCGTGCAGGTCGCTGAAGGCGTCTTCCCAGCTTGTGCCGGCGTTGGCCCCTTTCGCATCGGCGCGAACGTACCAGATTTGTTGCCCCTGAGACGGACGGACGATCGTCACGACCGCGAAAAGCAGGATGGCTCGAATCGACTTTTGCGGTAGCACAATCGTTGTTAGCTCTCTGTTTGTCACCTAAAAAAGGCGACTTGACAAAGCCGCCCGAACCCTGTGACCATTATAGGTCAGGAAGTTCTGCTTCTCGACGGCACGGCCGATGTCACCAAGATTGATCTGATAGGTCGGCTCGGCGGCGACGGCTACAGCACCCTCCGCGACCGATTCGACATGCCCAAACCCGACCCGAAACGGTGAGCTACAGGCTACGGCTGCTGCTCGGGGCAGCGCGGAAGCACGCAACCATTTGTGCCGGGTGCGCTTACGCGCCGCAGAGTAAGACACCTTGTGTCACTGTTTAGGAGTTGCCTTGGTCGATGTGATTGCTTACAATCTAACGTCCCTTCGAGTGGGTGTGGGATACAAGGTACCCCAAGAGGAAAAAGCCCATGCGTCAGGCGCGGGTGACGGTAAGCACAACGATAGCCTTATGGCTCATGTCACCATACGGGGCGAGCTACGCCTTGGACCCGGTGGCCACGCTCAACGCGAGTGACGCCGCATCGGGATTTGGTGAAGGCTTCGGCAAAAGCGTGGCTATCAGCGGGGATTGGATCGCCGTTGGGGCGCCGGTCGATCAGCGAGCCACGGAGCGCGGTGCGGTGTACATGTTTCGGCGTGACGGCGCCCGCTGGGTCTTTCACCAGAAGCTTCGCGGATTCCACACCGATTGGGCACGCTTCGGAAGAGCGGTGGCCATGGACGGCAACCGGTTGGTGATCGGTGCTCCAGGCGAGCGCCGAGCCTACCTGTATGAGCCGGACGACCAACGTACGCCCGAAGACTTGTCGGATGATTTCTGGGACGCCGTTGCGATAATGCACCCGTTCCCGTCCGAATTTGGAAGCTTCGGAATTTCCGTGGACATCAAGGATGAACTAATCGTAATCGCGATGCCCTCGACCACCCTCCCACCACTGGAACACCAAGTGGGGCGCGTCTACGTGTTCCGGCACGATGGGATCGAGTGGCTTCCTGATGGAAGACTCCGTGGCGACGACACCGAGGCGGATGATCTGTTTGCCAGCTCCGTGGCGCTGAGCGCGGGGACGGTGGTGGTCGGCGCGCCGTTCGACGACGATGCCGGAGAAGAGTCGGGATCGGTGTACGTTTTCCGGCGAGACCACGGGGAATGGACGCAAGCGGCCAAGCTTTTTGCCCCAAATCCGGGTTCGCCCCGGGCATTCGGCGCCTCGGTCGCGGGAGTTGATAAAGTGTTGGTCGTCACTCCTCATGTCTTTCGCTTGCACGTCTTGGACTGGTTGTACGAGGCGACGTTGCTCCCCTCGAACAAATCTGGCGTGCTCACATCTGGCGGACCGGTTGCCGTGAGCCAGGGGGCAGTCCTGATCGTTTCCTACCTGTTCCGGCGGACGAACGGTCAGTGGCAGCAAAGCAACAAGCTGACCGAAACGCCGAGCGGGTTCTTGAGATCGTCGGTTTCGCTTGACGGCGACTATGCCGTCTCCGGTGGTTTCCACATCGCCTTCGTCCACCGGACCTGCGACGGGTGCGGAACGCTGCGCGAGTTCGCAACCGTGCAAAACTGTATGTACGCCGACGCCGCGCAATCAGCGTCGTGCAGCGCACTCGATTTTTCGGGCGACGGCAAGATCGATCTCGCTGATTATAGCGATTTTCTGATCCTACTCGTGGGTCCATAGAGTGTCGCCCATGAACAACGCATGCGAGATGTCCAATGAACCACAAATGTCCCAATAGGGATGAAATGCATCGTAGGGCACGGCTTGCCGCAGTTCTCGCCGTCAGCGTAGCGACGATCGCGTCCCACATGGTCTCCGCGCAGGATCCGAACAGGTCGAAACCGTACCATCCAACGCACGTGCTTGTCCGGTTCAAACCGCAGGTGTCAGATGCTTCACTCAATGCGGCGCACCAGGCTGCCGGCGCCGTCCGTACTCTGAACAGCTACCACATAATCCCGGGGCTGAAGCTTGTTGAAGTGCCTGAAGGTGACGTGGAGGCAGCCGTTGCCGCCTACCGACAGAGGCCCGACGTGCTGTACGCCCAACCTGACCATATCTTCCATCTGACGAGGTTGCCGAACGAAGCCGAGACGCCCACAGCCGAATTCGATAAACAGTGGCCTCTGCTCAACCGAGGGCAAACCATCCAAGGCCAAACCGGAAACGTCAATGCCGACATCGATGCCAACGTGGCCTGGGACTTCTGGCAGGGAGACGCCGACTTCCGCGTGGCCGTCATCGACACCGGGGTCGACTACAACCACCCCGACCTGGCGGCAAATATATGGACCAACACCGGGGAAATCCCCAATAACGGCATGGACGACGACGGGAACGGCTACGTAGACGATTACCACGGCTACAACTTTCTGTACGACCCAGTTGAAGATCCGATAAGAGACGGCTTCGACCAAGACGGTCACGGGACGAATGTAACCGGGATCATCGCCGCCGTTGGCGACAACGAACTCGGCCTCGTAGGGATAAACTGGCGGGCAAAGATCGTGCCTCTGCGCGCATGCGACGCGGATGGCTGCGCCGAATCTAAACTTGTCCTCGCCGTACAGTATTGCATCGACACCAACATTAAACTTTCTAATAACAGCTACGGGTTTTGCGAGCAGTCGTCCACCTATCCGGGCGCCCTCTATGATGCCTTCAAGCAGGCCCGCGACCAGATCGGACATTTGGCCGTTGCCGGCGCGGGAAATTATATTGATACTCAGGGTGGTCCTCGTCATTGCACGACACTCAACAACGATCTATCCGCCGTCTGGCCGGCAAGCTTCGGTGAGGACAATGAGCCGAACAATCCCGGCCTGGGAAGCGTTATCGCCGTCGCTGCAACCAACAATCAGGATCGGCTCTGGGCGAGCGGAAGCACGATGACGATAAGGGGATGACGTAATACCGGACGCGGAGGGTCATGAGGTAGGGCGGGGTTCATCCACCAAACCGTATGATCTACGCCCGACGCCTCAGAAGGGCAACCGACCCGAGCGCAAGAAGCAAGAGCGTAGCGGGTTCGGGGATGGGGCTCCCCCAGAATTCATAAACCCCGCCAATATGAAAGTCCGTCCAAATCCCGTCCCCGTTGAGGTCTTGTCCAGGGCTTTCCATGCTGAAGGTCAAGTGCCGGTCGATCCGATCGACCGTATACCCGAAGAGGTCATATTCGGAGATTCGGGGCACAAGGACGTCGAGCAAATCTTCGCCGCCAAGTGTCCGAAGTACGAGAATGTCTTGAAACGTATCATCGCCAAACGAGAACCCATCCGTGAGGAACCCGGCGACCAGCGCGAAGTCAGGATCGTCCGCCGCTGAGATGGACTCGGTGATCGTAATTGGCGCGGCGTTCACGCGCACGTCGATCTGTGAGTCTTCGAAGAGGCGCGCTCTGAAGTAACCGTTTTCATTTTGAACGCTGTACTGCAGTAGGTCTCTCATCGTCCACGCTTCGACGAGGGTATTGCTGTACGGATGAATATCGTTGGACACCGTTGCCAGCAGAATCGAGTTAGCCTCGATCGTCGCCGGCCCTCCCATTGCAATCGCACACGCCAGAATGGCCAGAGTCCTTCCCACTGAGCACCTCGTCAGAAGAGTTTTCTGTTGGACCGCGCACCGCGATCGGTGCACCTAGTTTAGTCATCGGAGCAGGCTCCGAAAGCTCTCCACTATATTGCAATTGCAGTGGTACTGTACCGCGATATCATTGGCCTAATTGTAGCGATTTTTCAGTTCGTTGCCATGCATCGAACCTACAGCATTGGATATTGTACGAGTTGCGTCTTTCGGGACGACTGCGGGCACGTTGATGCTCGCAGAATTGAGGGTATGCTCTCAGAGTACGTGTTTAGCGGGCTATGAACGGGGCCGGTGGAGGGAGGAGCAGATACGGGCGGAGGTGTTCAACGAAATCCTGGCCTCGTTGGTGGCAGGTGGCGGCGAGGCTGGCGAGGATTTCCCAGGTG
>JADFMZ010000178.1 GCA_022563615.1 Planctomycetota bacterium | reverse complement strand
ACTTTCCAGATGTTTATTCCTTTTGATTCAAGTGAATGATAATTATGTGCCCCCAAATCAATTGCCCAGCGGACTCCATTAGCATCCATTACGAATGAGCCAATATCCATGTGACCATGACTTAAAGACGGAGAGCCACCCTTAATTGCAATAAATATTGCATCTTCTTTCCAGGAAGTTCGGTGTATACCAATAGGATTTACTCCTTCTCCAATCCAGGAGTTTAGTAATGGTTCCTCAATATTAAAACTGCTAAGCTTACTACCCCAAATAATTAGAAATGGTATAAAACTAAGATCAATTCCTTTAAAGTTCATCGAGGTTTTCCCGCGCCTTGGTGAACTCCGGCACCAACACCGGATGGACCGAGCGCTGCTCCATGCGAATCTGCGTGAGCCGGTCCAGCCGCCCTTGAACCGCTTCAAGATCAGCCGAGGCGGGGTTGTTCGGCGATTGCAGCCGGCTGTATAGCTCCGAAGTCCAGGCGTCCAGCGTGACGTTCAGGACATCGACCCGATGAGCGATCATCGCCTTAATGTGCCCGTCGGTCAGATCCACACCGGCTGTGCGCACGCACAGGCCGTACACGCCGTTGCCACGTTGCGGACGAATTAGATCAAGGATTTTCTCAAACTGCGGATGCCGCAACGGCTCTCCAAACCCGCCCAGGACCAACAGAGAATCGTCGAATCGCGACAGTTCTTCAACGACCTGCTCGACGATTCGAAGGTCGATCGGGCCCCGCCGACCGACTCGCGCGCCGCGTGGCCGATATAGCGCATCGGGGTAAGGGTCATCCGTTGTCAACTCGATCTCGACTTCGCGGGGAAGCGTCTCGATGCTATCTAACTCGCGCTGTCGCAGCAGCCGCCCGATCGTGTCGGCATCGAGTGGGTCGTTGTGTTGCAGCAGATCGTGCACAGTCTGCATGGCCCGATCGGTGTCGGCGATCAGGCGCCCGGTCGCGTGTCGCAGTTCCAATGGGATTTCGCAACAGGCCGATTGAAAGATCGGATCTTTCCGAGGGTTGTCGGGCTGGTAGCTGAAGAGCCATCCCACGGGGGCGTTTTGTTGGCCTATGTCGCGGATCAGCTCCGCGTCGAGCAGGATCCCCGTCACGCCCGGTGGCGCCTGAGTGAACACGACGCGCGTCTGGTCCTGCACGGTCCGGCGGTAGTCAATCATTTTGTCCGCCAGCGCAGGATCCAACAGGGGAGCCGCCGGTGGGACGCAGAGCACGGCGTCCGCTTCAACCGATTCCAACAGCTCCGCCAGCAAGCGGCAATCCACATATTCGTCGAAGCAGGTCGTGCCGCCGATGCCGCCGCGCCAGCCGTCCAGCGACCACTTGCGCGCCGCGCGCACCAGAGACCCCCAGGGGGGCGGACCGGCCGCGCGAGGCCTTACGACCGCATCGGTTCCGTCGAGCAACGTTTGACATCGTTTTACCTGCTGGCTGGGGCATCGGACGTGTAGCGCCGCGACGTGTTGCATCCGGCGCACCTGCTCCACCGTTCGCCGCAGTACCGTCACTCCGCCCAGTTCCCGGGCCAGTTGGCTTTGCGTGCCAATCGGTGTCACTTCAAGGTCGACCTCCATGGCGGCGATGATCTTCATGACGATTCAGCCGCCGGGACCACCCGTTCCAGCGCCTCCAGAAGAATCTCCTTCACGTCGATCGCTCCCTCGCGCACCGCGGTGATGAACTCGCTGTCACGGGCGATCTGGCTCTTGGCCCGTTCGACGTCGTCCGTCTCTGCGGCGTTGATCCGCCGATCGGCCGAGAAGCGCCGGAACTCAGCCAGTTGCGTGGCCGCGTTGATGATTCTGTACGTGCGACTATCCTGCTGCACCCGAGTGCGCAGCTCGTCCACGCGTATCAAACGTTGGTTGAAACGCGTAGGATCATGCATGAGGCCCTTGAGTTCCTCGAACAGGTTCAGCAGTTCATCGCACACCACGACAGCCTCGTCCAGTTCCGAAATGCGTTGTTCCAATTGAATCTTTGCGGACTGCAGGCGGGCTTTTTTCGACATCTGGGTCGTCCGAGCGTAGGCAAATCGTTCCGCGTTGATGTCTTGCGAGCAGAACCTCTCAGTCGCCTCCTTGAGAGTCATCGAGGTCGTTCCGCGAATGCGAGCCCCTCCCTCGCTGGCATTGATGACCCTGCACGACACACCGGCGATGTCTTTCTCCAACTGTTCCAGATAGGTAAACAGCAGTTCATCCGTGTACAGTCGCGCGCCATCCACGCTCGTGACCCGCCGGAGAATTGGCCGGTTGCGCACAATCCGATCCCACTCCTTCTGTTCGATCGTGCTGAATCGGTTCAGTTCACTGCGCCACGTCTGATGGATCTCGACGCCTGGAACGTAGAACGAATGACCTGTAAAGGCAAGATCCTGGCCGACGAAGATGACCGGATCGCAACCCATATACACCGCCAGGTAAAAGGCGAGGTGCGCGACCGTCGCACCGGCTTGCAGTCCGCCTCGCGCCCCCAACTCGTCCCCGACCACCAGTTGAGCCCAGTGGTTGTGCAAGAGCGATGTCGGGCCGGGGTAGTCGTCCAGGACGTGCCACGTGGCTTTGGGCTCGGCGACCAGATGGACCGATTCCAATCCATCCACGCCGTCGAAAAAGGTGCGCGACACGGGATGAAAATCGAGACTGGTCACAAAGTCCGGAACGATGCCGCTTTGCATGAGCGGTTTCATGGTTGTCTGCACGGCGATGAGGACGGCCCGACCCTTGAGTTGGGCAAGCTGATCCATATTCCTAGAAAGGGAAGGCCCCGCCGAAATCACGATGGCGGGATTACCACTGTAACGGTTCCGCAGATTGTCAATCGGGGGCGTCGTGACGTAATGAACCAGATTCATCGCGATGTTCTTGCAGGTGATCCGCGCGTTGGCCACCAGGGTCGTCAGCGTCATTCGCGTGTAGGTGACGAATTCGGCGATGACCCGGTTGATGGCCTTGTGGGATGACTCTGCCACACGCATCGACGGGGGATGGTGTGCAAACTGCGCCCCGAGCATAATCAGGGCGTTGTACGGACCGAGCCGTTCGTGCAGCCTGGCCTTATCGTCGTCGGTGAGAAGAATGAAACGCCGCGATCCGATCAGTTCGGTCAGGTCCACACAGGTCAGGGCTGTGGCGATGAGCTCAAGCGAGGGCTCGCTGCAAAGAATGACCGCATCACCCTTGATGCGTTTGGACAAGGCCAGGACATGATATCCCAGACCCAATCCAGAGATGACAAAGCAGAACTTGTCCTCCACGTTCACGGAGGCTGCAAACCGCTTGGCCTCTGCGGCAGGATCGTACCGGCTGTGAAGGTAGACGGCCTGCCCATCCGGCGCAACCATTCGCGCCGTCCAGGCTCCGCTGCGCGTTCGTTCCACGGGAATGCGCTGATCGTCACGGACGGCGTCGACGCGCATTGCCAGCACCGGATCCCAACGCCAAAGCGCGCGCATGTTGTGTAGGAATAGCTCGTTTCCCGCTGCCGGTGGCGCCCCGGGATGGACGGCGGCTGCGTCGTTGGAAGACAAGTCGGCGTGCCCTCGGTCCATCACGTTCTATTCCCGTTGAAAGCCCGGCTCAGGGATCGAGACCGGTCCATGGGCGTCGTCAAAGGCGCGAGGCAGGCCAACAGCCTCTCGAAGCCGCCGTTCATAGTCACACCGGGGAATCTCCACGGCGCCGAGACGAGCAAGGTGATCGGTGACAAACTGGACATCCAGGAGGGTGTATCGGCGATCCCGCATTCGCTCGACCAGCCCGACCATCGCAACTTTAGACGCATCACTAACGCGATGAAACATGGATTCCCCAAAAAAGGCCGCACCGATCGCCACGCCGTACAACCCGCCGACCAACCGGTTCTTTTCCCAAATTTCGATGCTGTGGGCGAATCCCAAACGGTGCAGCGCCGTATAGGCCTCGCGAATGTCCTGGGAAATCCAGGTACCCTCCGAACGGTCGGCGCACGCGAGGATTACATCCACGAAAGCTCGATTGATCGTCACCTCGAAAACGTCTCGCCGGATGACGGCGCGCAGAGACCGGGAAACCTTGAACGTTTCCAGATCCATCACGGCCCGTGGGTCCGGCGCGAACCAGTGGATCGCCCCGTCATCGTCGGCCATGGGGAAGATGCCCATCGCATAGGCCCCCAGGAGTCGTTCGGCACGGAGATCTTCATCCATGGCGGGACAGCGTCAAAACCGACAAAACAACGGGATGGCCGATACCGCGATCCCCCCGTCGCGAATTACCGTATAGTCGCTGTGTTGGGTCACGCCCCGCTCCCAATAGGGCGCGGCGTATTGAAACTGCATGGGGCTATCGCCTGGAACCTGGCCTCGCTCAAACCGGATTGGCCAGGATTGTTCAGCCACACCTACGCGCTGAACATGTTTTTCAGGATCAGCCGGCAGTGGGGCGGGGTAGTTGATGCTCCAAAACCCTGGTCGCGGCAGTTTTTCCTGGACGAGTTCTTTCACCAGTGTAGAGGTTATCGCACTGACTGCCGGCCAGTCTATCTCCACTCCCCTGCGCGTGGCCTGGGAAACGGCGATCGCGGCAATGCCGAGCAACGCCGCCTCGCGCGCCGCCGCGATCGTGCCGGAGTAGTAGATGTCCACCCCGGCGTTGGCCCCACGGTTGACGCCGGAGACCACAAGATCGATCGGGGCGTCGATCAGCCCGGCATAGGCCAGCCGGACGCAATCAGCCGGTGTGCCATCCACGGCGCACACCGTCCCGAAAGGCGCCATGGAAAGACGCTCGACACTTATCGGTCGGCCCGTCGTGATGGCGTGGCTGCAAGACGACCGCTCCCCTCGCGGCGCCACGACATGCACGGTCCCACAATCTTTCAAAGCTTCATACGCGGCCCGCAACCCGGGAGCTTCGTATCCGTCGTCGTTGGTCAGCATAATTATCATCGTAGTCTCCCAAGGGTCGGATAACGTCCCTGCGGTAAAATCGATCTCCACGATTTGCCGACCGGGTTCGGGCAATTGTACATTCTAATCGGGTATGTCGCCCTAGACTGCCCAAACTGCATAGCTGGATGCCGCGCGAGGGGGAAAGCGTTCACACGTAAGGCCGTTAGTTTACCGAAACCGCTGGACACGAAGGTACGGCGGAACGGGGCGACCTTGGGCGCGCCGCGGCATCGCACCGGGATGAGGGCGAAGAAGCAATGAATCAAACCGCAATCCAGGTTCGTGAGGCCACGTTGACACTTCCATCGAGCGCGCCGCTCGTTCGGATCACCGCCGGGATCGGGTCCGCAGGGCAGAAAACCTGGAATCTGCGACGCACCGTGACGCTGATAGGCTCCCGCCGACCCGCCCATATCGTATTGCACGACCGCGCCGTCAGCGGCGCCCATTGTGTCATTGTCAATACGGGGACCGATGTGCTGCTCAAGGATCTGCGCAGTCGCGAGGGAACTTTCTGTAATAACACCCGGGTCGAGCTGACTGCGCTGAAAGATGGTGATGTTATCACGATTGGCACCATGCGAATGCAGGTGGCGATCCAGGTCTCGGCCGATCTTTCCGACGACTCGGGCTGCGGCCTTGCGCTGGATGACCCGTTGCGATTCCCCAGCCCGATCTCGATCAGTTTGCTCCACACCGACAAGCAGTGGGAGATTCAGGACGCCGTAACCCTGATCGGCCGGCACGACGAGGCGGCGATTCGTCTGGCCCATGACGACGTGGCCTCGCGCCATGTGGTGTTGTTTCGCTTTGGTACTCGGCCGGCGGTGTTTGACCTGGGCAGCGCAGCCGGGCTGTGGGTCAACGGCCAACGATGTTCGCTGACCCCGCTGGACGATGGAGATTGCCTGACGGTGGGGCCCTTCGGGTTGTCCGTGCATTATTGCGAACGATCTCCATTGGACGCAAAATCGCCGACGGCTGAATGGGCCGATGAACTCGTTCCGGATCCCTCCTCTTCGCGGGCGACGACCGACGAACCCGGCGAAGCAGTGATCCAGAACCCCCTTAGGGCTGGTGACGCCCGCGATGGCTCGTCGGGGGATTTCGTCTCGACGGAAAAGCAAGGTCGATCGGTCGACGCGGCCGACCCGAAGAAACTGACCCCCAACATCACTGAAATGTGGGACCATCTCAACTCGCTGCAATCACAATTAGCCCGGGATGCCTCCACCCTCAGCAAGCAAGAGTCTGACCTGTCGGCGCGGATGGAGGAATTGGACGCCAAGGACGCGGCCTTGCGCGGTCAACTCCACGATATTACGCGCTTCAATGAGCAACTCACAACACGGGAGCAGGAGCTTGCCCGTCTCAGCGCTCAACTCCAGGTTGAAAAAGACACGTCGGCGGCGGATCAAACAGCTTGGGCTGCGAAGGATGCCGATCTGCAGCGCCGGGCTTCTGAAGTCCAACGCCGGGAACGCGCGGTCACCCAACGTTTGTCACGGCTATCGTCGGCGGTCTGCCCTCACTGCGGTAAACCGACTAACCTGGGCCAAGCCGGTCCCGCTGCGTCATCCTGACGCGCACGGTAAGCCAGGTGCTAACACGACAACGCGGGTTAAGCTTGGGGCGTCGCGCTACATCGTTTATTGGGCCTTTCTTCCCAGGTGGACGGAGGGTTTAGCTAGGCACATCGACAAGTTAGGGCTAACCCGCGTTGTCGTGCTAATAGGGTCATCACAAACCGAGCCGCGACCGTCAGAGAGCGGTTCGGGAAGGGATGCGTGGATGCGCGCCTTCAGTTCAAGAACAACGGGCGATTAACGCTGGGAGAACTGGAAGCGTCGTCGAG
>JADFMZ010000177.1 GCA_022563615.1 Planctomycetota bacterium | reverse complement strand
TGTGATTTCCGGTGGCAGGGACGTGAACCGGTTGTTGTCTAAGTCGAGCCAGTCCAGCGCCGTGAGCGCGCTGATCTCCGGCACCAGTCCGGCGTCCTTGACGGAGGGCAACCTCAGCGGTGCCACGGTGACGGTGGACGTGACCGGCGGTAGAGACGCCGAGCTTGGTCCCTCCGCCGCCTCTACCGGGAACGATCTCGGCGCCGAAAACATGTACAAGGTTCACGCTCTCCCAATTGAAGGAAACCGGCTCGCAGGATAACGGCGCAACCGTCACGGTTGTCGGCGGGTTCGTCCTGTCCAGAAACTCAAACGGAAGCCCGACCCATCGCTCCTGCCCTTCGATCTCTTCCAGGGCGCCGGGTAGATCGGTCAAGATCACGCGCAGGGCGATGAGCCGTCCCTCGGCGCCCGACGGAACCAAGGCCAGGTACCGGCTATGGAGCACGGCTGAAGGGTTGCTTTCCGGCGCGACGGGGACGGCACAATTCTCGCACACGTCGAGGAGGCCGTTGTCGTCCTGGTCCAAAGCCTCGGCCTGATACTCGACAAACACCTTGACGAAGCTGCCGCCAAGGCAAAGTCGTGGATTGACCATCTCGGCCGCGGTGAGACCGATCACAACATCCCCCTGGTTGACGGCTTCATTGAAGATGTCCGCCGATACGACCAGGATTCCGGCGTTGGGTGTGAGGGGGCAGTCCTGTGCGCCGACGGCAAACACCGTGCCGACCGATGTTCCGTTGATGTCCACTTCGATCGTTTCGTCGGACAGCCCGAGATCGGCGATGGCGGACAACGACAGCGTCACGTCGCCGGCGGCGCGCGGTGGCGAGGTCAACAGAAAGCTTTGCGGCAAGTCCACTCCGATGTTTCCCAGCGGCCCCGACGCGCCGGTGAAGATGAATTCGCGCGCGTCTGGAACGCCGTTCAGGTTGCAGTCGGGGCAGTCATAGACCTCGAAATCGTCGACGAACCATCCGGTGATGCCCGTGCATCCATCCTTGCCGAAGTCGAACCGCAATTGAATCGTGTCTCCCCCGGAGGCAAAACCACTCAAATCGACCTGCGAAGTGCCCCACCGTCCCCCGATACCGGTCCAACCTTCCTGTCCAGCCAGTGGGTTGGTGTTTTCATAAAAGGGCGACCGGATGATCGAGTTGTAGGGGTTGAACGTAAAGGCGGTCCCGGGAATGAGCTGCCAAGGCCCCCCGTTGACGCGAATGCGCACGTGTCCGCCGTCCCAGCCCATTTCCGTCACGACCAGGTGGGTCCAGGAGGCCGCCGGGTAATCCGCATCGAGCGGCAGCAGAAGGGTCGGGCTAAGCAGCGAATGGACACCCGACTCGTCCTGGTCCTGGCAATCCCCCAGATCAGGGTCGGCGCAGAACCATGCCACGCCGGACCGACCAAAGGGCAATGGCTCCGTGGTCAGTATCCAATCGTAAGGAGTCGGCGGGGCCGTATTGGTTAGTGTCCATCCTTCGACCCCGCTTTCAAAATCGTCGGCGTAGATCGGTGTGCGCGCCACGCATGGCGGCGCCGGCGCTGAGTTGAGAATCTTGACGGACTGCCCGCAGATCCCCGGCGTATTCATCTCCACGGCCATCAGGGCCAAGTCCACCTGTTGTGCGTCATCGGCTGAGAACTCGTCGGCGGAGGGCTTGCCGGAACGGGGGTCGTTGGGAAAGGTTCCGACCAGATCCGAGGCGGACTGGTTGAACGCCAGGTATGCATCCTGAAAATCTGAGGCGGGGTTCAGGTAGGTGGTCAGGGCGCGGTACCAGACGGCGGCGGCTTTGATCGGACCGATCCCGGTGATCGTGTAGCCGTTGAACGTCGCGCCGTCGGTGAGGATGGCGAAGGCATGATTGGGCACGCCGCTGCCGCTGTGGACGCCTCCGCTGTCGAAGGGGTTGCAGGTTTGCAACGGGCTGTTGGCGCGGTCTGGGTGGCCCTTGCAGGTTGGATCCCACATGTCGCGTATGGCTCCGCCAAAAGCGGTGGCGTCCTCACCGACCAGCCAACGAACGCCGTCCGGGTAACCTTGCCCGTTGGGGCTGCAGGCGGTTCTCAGAAAGTTGGGCGTGTCGATGCCCGGACCGGTTTCGTGCGGCGGCCAGGCCGGGCCGACCGGCTCCCCCGCGAAGGCTGCGTCACCGTTGAACAGGTCCACGAGTTCCCCGAAGACATCTGAGAACGATTCGTTCAGTTGCCCCGGCTGATTCTGGTAGACCAATTTGGCCGTGAAGAACATGACGCCGTGCGTCAGTTCGTGCGCGACGATGTCGTCCACCACCGTGAGTTTGCAGAACGCCGCCTGGAGAAGCGAACTGCTCCAGAACGCATTGGGGCATCCGACCGCCCGGGACTCCACCGTTGCGATCAGGGTCAGCCCTTGGTCGTCGAGACTGTCCCGACCGAACGCGCGGAAAAAGTAATCGTATGTATCGCCGTAGTAATCGTAGGCTCGATTGACCTCATCCAATTGCTCCACCGGATCCTCACCCTCGCTTCGGATCAACGTGCCGGGAAGATCGCCGGTGCTTGCGCCGGTGTAAATCTCACGGTAGCGAGCGGTATGCAGCAGCGTCCATTGATCCAGAACTTCGCCCGTGTGCGCGTCCACAAAAAACGCCTCGCGCACGCCCGCCGGCAGATCGGTCAGAACCAAATGATAGGCGAGGTGCACGCCGGCAGGGGGGTCGCCGTACCAGCCGGGATCCACGAGGACGAGTTTCGCCTGCTCCAAAACCGGTTGGCCTCGATGAATTCGGGCCGTCGCGGACGCAACCGCATCCTCAACCGTCAGTGTCGGCGTAACATCGATCTTCCTCTTGATGGGATAGAAGTCGCCGTTGGCAGCCGTTACCTCTCCCCGTGCATTTTGATGGACCTTCAAGACCCCCGAGAAGACCGGCACGTCTTCATGGACTTGCTGATACTCGGAATGCTCATGGCCAAGCGCGTCTGTCCAGCGCCGTACGAGGACGAGCTGACGATCCGGTTGCGTCACGCCGAACCGGCGCCCATATTGTCTCAAGAAGTCCATCGGTTCGATGCGCGCCTTTCCGCGCGGGGACTCCACCCGAATCGTCCCGCCGTTGGCTGCGGTCACAAACGTGGCCAGCCCCGTAATGGGTGATCGGTGCACGGTGAGCGCCGCACCGGTCGACGGTTTCCCCGCGACCGGATGCACCTCTTGGGCGACGGCCACGCCGAGCAGAACGCTGGTTTGCACCACGGCCGAAAGAAAAATCTTGGAACCAAAGCAACCGACAGGGCGCCCGGCGTGGCGATCGATCATGCGGGAATCCTCTTCGTGGCTGG
The DNA here is from genome assembly GCA_022563615.1 of Planctomycetota bacterium. GTDB lineage: Bacteria > Planctomycetota > Phycisphaerae > UBA1845 > UBA1845 > JADFMZ01. The sequence continues at coordinate 3,500 of JADFMZ010000177.1, read as the reverse complement.
ATGCAGACTCTTCCGAGTTGGAAACAAGAAAGACGGCGCCCACCCCCGACCCACACGACAGCTTATCAGATTAGGGACACGGAAATCAACCCGGCGTGACTCGCCATCATTTCCGAGAGGGACTACGCAACTGGCCTACGGACCGACCGGGTGGACGCCCACGCAGCCAGCAAAGCGCCGGGCAAACTGGCCGCCACCAGAAATAGGCTCAAACAGACGAGCATGTCGTCTTCGCGCCGATGGAACTTCTCGACGATGACGTGGGCGATGGGATTGAAGTCGGGCACGCGGACCAGCGAGGACGTGGCTAGATCGCCGACGGCCAACGCCGTCACGACCCCAAAGGCGCAAAGAAGTACCGGGGCTGCCGGCGGAAGGTAAATGAAACGCAGGATGCCGACTTCATCCGCTCCGTCGGTGCGCGCCTGTGCGGCAAGATCGCCGCCGGACCTGACTGTAATCACGGCTGCGACCAACATGCCGACCCAAGCGAATCGGGCGACGTACGCAAGCGTCACGATCGGCCAATGGTCGTACAGCCAATGGAACGCGGAGTGGTTGTAGGCGGCGATCATCGACTCTCCGATCAACGCGCCGGGCAGGGCGCCCAGCACGACGGCCCAAACGAAGGCAAGCCTGCGCAGACGCGGGTCGACCACCGTTGCGACGCCCAAGGCTACGACCAAAACGCCCGCCAGCGCCGCCACACCCAGCGACCAGGCCATATCCCGCCAGTAGGTCATCCACGCCTTTCCCACGGCGGAGAGGGACGTCAGCTTCGACACAAGCGCCGCGATCGGCAGCAACCATGAAACCGCGAAGAAGGCTAAAGGTATGGACCATCGAATCTTCGCCGATTGGAGCGGGCCGGTGGATAACGAGTGCTGATTCCCGATCCCTTTCTTGTTGAAGAGGAACAAGAGACAGATGAGCGTGACGGCAACGGAAGGAATCGCCGGCCACAACGCATCGATCGTTCGGCTCGATCCCGCCGCCCGGCCCAGCAGTTCCGTGGCATACACCATCAGCCCGCAGGCATGGGGAACGCTGTATTCCCCGTTAAATACAACGAAAAGAATCAAAGCACTCAGGCCGACGTATCCCCTCAGCGCCGGCAGCACCGCGTAGAGGAAGTTCGCCGAGGTTGAGGCGTCGAGCGAGGCCGCCTCGCTGACGGATCGCCCAACCCGAAGCCATCCGAAGCCGATCAGCAGCGCGGGAATGGGCCAGGCCCACAAAGCCCATACGACGATGCAACGCAAGAACGGGTTCAAAGCGCCGGGCCACACCTGCTCCCATCCGAAAGCGTAGACCATCGGCGGACAGAGCAACGACGCAGCCAGCAACGCGGCGATCCCCGCGCCGTAACTTGTCGGCGCAGCCGCGATGCGCCCCAAGACATGAACGACGGGCAGGCTGTAGAGGATGCACAACGCCGTAGCGCCGGCTGACAACCAGGAACTTCGCCACAACAACCCCAGTTGCCGCGTTGAGAACGAAAAACCGCCATCGGGGGCTTCGCCTTGAAAAAGACATGCACCGATCAGCGCGACGGTAGGCCAAATGAGAAAAAAGACCACGCCGATCCAGGCGATGGCGCGCACCGGCAGGAAAGGGGAGCGCGTTCTCACCGGATGAGGATTTCGCGCACGGCGGCGGCGGCTTCGTCCATGGCATCCGCAACGGCCTCGAACCCGACTTGTGACTCGGGCGGCCAATCCATGCCCAGTTCATGACGAAGGCTTGCCCGAACCGGAACGTGGCGAGAGTCGCTTCGAGCCAGCATCCGTTCCACCTCGGCTGACACCAGAAAATCCACCAGCTTTCGCGCCCCGATCGGGTTTGGACCGCCGCGCAGGACGGCCACCGAACACGGAACCAGTAACGTACCGCCGTCGCCCATGTCAAGGTATCGAAGCTCCAGGGAATCGCCGCTGCGCCGGGCTACCCACACGTCGTCCGTGTCGGTGAGGGCGATCTTTGCCCGGCCCCCGGCCACGGCGCGAACGGTGGCGCTGTTGCTGTCAGATATCAGGGCCCCACCATCCCGTAGGGCATTAAGAAACACGCGGCCTTTGGACGGGCCCCACAGAGCAAACATGGCGGCTATGTGTCCGTGTGTTGTGCCGAACAGGGGGTTGGCGATCGTCGAGATGGAGGCGAATCGGGGCTCGGCCAATTCCTCCCAGCGGGTGGGGAGGTCGGCTTGGGCGATTTTCTTCGGGTCGAACGCGATCACCCGTGCTCGGACAGCCATGGCTGTCCAACGCCGACTCGCGTCGCGGAAGCGGGAGGGGATATCTTCAGCCGCCGGCGAATCATAGGGTTCCAACAATCCTCGACGCGCCAGCAGAATCGTATGGAACAGCTCGCCTGACCAGAACAGGTCGGCTCGCGGCGAGCCCTCAGCCTCGCGCATGATCCGGTTGACCAGCCCGGTGGTTTTCCCAGCCTCGGAGTCGAAGATGGTTGAGACGCTGACGCCCGTTTGGGCTTCATACCGCTTGAGAACGATCCGCGCCAGGGTCTCGTCCACGCTGCAATACAGGAGAATCGGCCTATGGGGCGCCGTCTTCAAGCCTGCTTCGGGCTCACAACCGACGACCGCCGTAAGAAGCACGGCGCCCGTCACAAGCCAGCGGAAAGACCGACCTTGCAACGACCGTGTCACCTTGTTTCAGACTCCCCGTAACCGCGCGGCGCGGGCAGGGGTCGCCCGGTCGCAGCGGCATCTTCGCGCCCCTTATTGGCGCACGTGCACAATCTCGCTACATTCTCGACGCAACCGGCACGCGGTCGGCGCGAACCGGTCGGCGACATTGTAGCCCCCATCGTCTAGAGGCCTAGGACACCGGCTTTTCATGCCGGCAACAGGGGTTCGATTCCCCTTGGGGGTGGTGCCAGTAACTGTGATGCACGCGGGTGCAAGGCGATGCATTGGAGCGCAGGAAACCCCTTGCTCTGTAGTGTTTTTGGGATGCGACACATCCGTGTCATTCGCCGCTTTGGTGCATTGCGATGCAACCGGTGACGCTTTCAATGCAGCCGGTCTCGGTAAGTTTTTAGGTAAGCCAGACGGTAAGCTTTTTCCATCGGTGCCTGTCGCTCGTTGCTGTTCGTGCCTCGGGACGGGGTCCAAGTCCGGGAGGGCCTCCAGCGCTGCCGCTTGATCTGACAGCGCCGTATGGGTGTATCTGCTGAGCGTCAGGTTGATGTCCGAATGGCGCGCTAGGTCTTGGGCCCGCTTGGGATGGACTCCACCGTTGGCAAGGTTGGTGACGAATGAATGCCGCAAGGCGTGGAAGTCGAGCACCCGGCCCGCGTCGTCGCGGTACGCTATCCCGGCCGCCTTCAGGTCGCGCCTGATCATCGGCGCAGTGTTGGACGGTAGCCGGAACGCCGCCGCGCCAGGTAGCTTTGGGCCGAAGTATGCCCGCAGTCGCTCCGCCAGCGCCGGTCTAATGGGCAACACATCCTTACGCCTGTGCTTCGAATCGCTC
>JADFMZ010000460.1:1509-2009 GCA_022563615.1 Planctomycetota bacterium | reverse complement strand
ACGCCGACCACGATCCGCGAGCAGATCTCCTTCATCTGGCCTAGGACTGCCGTGCAGTCATGGGCGACGCGATTCTTGGCGCATTGTTCGAGGTTGGCGGCCCGTTCCGACACTACCGGGTAGCCGTATCCGGCGCCGCAACCTTTGAGTTGATGGGCCAGCGTTTGCAGCTTCTCGAAGTCGGCTGTGCGTAGCGCGTCTTCCATGTCCAGAACCCGGTTCGCAAGAGCCTCGACGAACTCTACAACGATCTCTTCGAATTCGGGGTCATCCTCCAAAAGGTTGGAGCCGATCGGGCCGGAAAGAGCGGTATGTGTGTCGGTCATCGATGGTTACTCCTGAACAATCACCACCCAGCCCGACCAGGTCGATGGGTTCATCGTCACTTCGGAGCCCCGTGTTGCGTTCGCCATGCAAGGCCAAAGGCTAATCGGATAGTCCGGTAGGGCAAAGATCATCTTTGCCAGGGTTTTGAAAAAACGGAATCTATGGGCTGCTAA
>JADFMZ010000460.1:0-1499 GCA_022563615.1 Planctomycetota bacterium | reverse complement strand
GATGGCCCGGTAGACCAAGATCCTCGTTGCCTGGGTTTTGATTAAACGGATTTGATGACCCATTGAAATATGATTCTAAGTGACATCTCGTAACCTATTTTTCTAAAATAGATTGTATGGATTGACGCATTCAGGAGCGGAAGGTCCGATCATTGACGTGCGTCCGGCGACTGGTATTATCGAGTTCACCGAAACAGATCATCCTGGCTTATTTGGAGCGAAAATCCCATGAGCGCGATTACCGATCTTTTGGGGTCCGAGGCGGCATCTCTTCTGAATCACAAATGCGAGACGATCGACAAGTCTCTGCTGACTCTGCCTGGACCGGATTTCGTGGACCGGGTGATGACTCTGACGGATCGGCCGATTCCGGTGTTGCGCAGTTTGCAGGCGATCTTCAGCCACGGTCGGCTGGCGGGGACGGGTTACCTTTCGATGTTGCCCGTCGATCAGGGCATCGAACATACTGCAGGTGCGTCGTTCGCTCCGAACCCGGCCTATTTTGATCCGGAGAACATAATCAAGCTGGCGATCGAGGGCGGATGCAACGCCGTCGCCTCCACGCTGGGTGTGCTCGGGGCGTGCGCCCGAAAATACGCCCATAAGATCCCGTTTCTGGTCAAGCTCAACCACAACGAGCTGCTGACCTACCCGACCAAGTACGACCAGATCATGTTCGCCGACGTGCACCAGGCGGCGGACATGGGCGCGGTTGCGGTGGGTGCGACGATCTACTTCGGCTCCGAGGAATCCAACCGGCAAATCATGGAGGTCAGCGAAGCGTTCCACAGGGCCCACGAACTCGGGCTGGCCACCGTGCTTTGGTGCTACCTGCGAAACTCCGCGTTCAAGAAAGACGGCAAGGACTATCACGTCGCGGCGGACCTGACCAGCCAGGCCAACCACCTCGGCGTCACGATCGAGGCCGACATCATCAAACAGAAGCTGGCGGAGAACAACGGCGGCTTTAACGCCATCAACTTCGCCAAGACTCACAAAGCCGTCTACAGCACGCTCACCAGCGACAACCCGATCGACCTGTGCCGTTATCAGGTGGCCGGCTGCTACATGGGGCGCGCCGGCATGATCAACTCCGGCGGCGCCTCCGGAGACAACGACTTCCGCGACGCCGCCCGCACCGCCGTCATCAACAAGCGCGCCGGCGGCACCGGCCTGATCTCAGGCCGAAAAGCCTTCCAACGACCCATGACCGAAGGCGTCAAGCTTCTAAACGTTATCCAGGATGTATACCTGGACAAGTCAATCACCGTGGCTTAGGCACGGCTGGCGAAGGTCGAATAGCCTAAGCAGGGTGTATGTTCTGATCGCGCATGCGTGGTAAACCCCGAATTTTGGCTATCAAACCGGTTGACAAATCATCCCTTCACTGTAGTCGTCCCTGAAAAACTCTCCAAATCGCTATATTTTCAGTCTAAAAGCGCTTGGATTGGTGGTATACTTTGCAAGGAAGTCGTGGACGATGGACCAAAACCTTGCAA
>JADFMZ010000176.1 GCA_022563615.1 Planctomycetota bacterium | reverse complement strand
GTGGTTTCGCAACGAGGCGTGCGTCGCCTCCGGGAGATCCTAAGAGCCTCCCCCAATAAGTGTGGCACGGGTTTGTAACCCGTGCGTTTCACCGGTTGAATCACCGGTTGAAAACCGGTGCCACAAGGATTAATAGGATTAGCCTCTAAGGTTCTGTGCACAGGTACGCGGGATCAGACCCGGATGACAACACCGCTCAATGCTATCACGATCGACGTTGAGGACTGGGTCCAGTCCGTGCTTGACCCGGACCTTCCGTTGACCGACCGGTTTGTTCGCAACACGCATCGTGTGTTGGAACTACTCGATGCGCATGGCGTGCGAGGCACGTTTTTCGTCTTGGGGCTGGCGGCTGAAAAAGCGCCGGAGCTTGTTCGTGAGATTCAACGGGCCGGTCACGAGGTTCAAAGTCATGGCTACGGCCACCGACTCATCCACACGCTTGACCGCGACGCGTTCCGAACTGATCTGGAGCGATCCAGGAAGCTCTTGGAAGACATTACCGGCCAACCGATCACGGGTTATCGCGCACCGGCTTTTTCCATCACCCAAGAAACGCTCTGGGCGCTGGATGTGCTCGTCGAATGCGGGTTTCGGTATGACTCCTCCATCGTTCCGGTCAAAACGCGTCGCTACGGCATCGACGGCGCGTCGTGGTTTCCGCACCGGCTGCAAACTCCCAGCGGCTACGATTTGATGGAATGGCCTGTGGCCTCGTGGCAGGTGGCCGGCGTGCGGCGGCCCATCGGCGGCGGAGGATATTTTCGGCTCTATCCGTTCGCGCTGATTCGCAAGGCGATCTCGCAGATCCATCGATCGCAGGCGCCGGCCGTCATCTACATGCACCCCTACGAATTGGCCCCCGAGGAACTGAGCGAGTTACCCTATCGAGTCCCATGGAAGTTACGGCTTCATCAAAGCCTCGGCCGGCGCGGCTTCGCCCGAAAGATACACCGCTTGCTGACGGAGTTTCGCTTCGGGCCGATCCGTTCCGTGTCGGCCTCATTGGAGGAAGTGCCGGTGGCCGGGCAAGCCGTTTGGAACCCTTGTGGAGAGATGGCTGATGCCGGATGATCCCAATCAACCGACCCTGTTGACCGCGGTTCCCTCGGAACCCCAGGCTGTCATGATCGTGGCTAGCCTTGAAGACGAAGAGATACCCGCCTGGATCATGGGAGCTTTGACCAGCGGATTCCGCGCTGCCACCCCCGGTCAGGTACAAGTTCTGGTGCGACAGAGCGACGTGGAACGCGCACGAGAGATTCTCCAAACGCTTCAAGCGCCGCCCGAGCCCGACTGACCGCGTCTTGGTATGTTGCAGCTCGGCAACACGTAATCAACCTGGAACGGAACGCCACCGGCCTGTACGGGCGACGAAAGGGTTCCAGGGGTCTGACAGTGCTCCATGCCGCCGAGCGAGAATCGGCGAAGTGCACGCCCGGTTCTTCCCTCTGGGTTAACGTCCCAATTGTGCCCGCCCGCTGAACCCTTGCTCTGGAAAACGGTTGACTAATACACTATATAATGATAGGTATATAGATATACAGGGAGCAAGCCATGGTTGATCCGGGGGAATTGGAGCCTCAATCGCAAGCACACGCCCCAAGAGGGCGGCGCGCCAGGACCGCCGTCGGCGTGACGTTCCAAGAAGCCGCCGCCGAATGGCGACGTCCGTTGACCGGCATCGTGCTGGGGCTGATCCTGTTCGAAACGCTGACGGGGTTTGCGATCTACCTGCTGCCGTTCTCCGTATTCAACCAGTTCGGCGTGTTGCTTCATACGTTGGCCGGCGTGCTCATGACCGTGCCGGTCGCGTGGTACCTCGGGCGTCACTGGTGGCGCCGGTTCCGAGGCAAGTTCAGCCACTACCAACTACTCGGTTACCTGGCTGCGGCAGCGCTGATGATGGTATGGGTCAGCGGTTTCGTGTTGACCTGGCAGGCGGCGCTGGGCACTCGCATCAGCTACCTGTGGGACCAGGTCCACCTGGTCACCGGTGCGGTTCTGGTCTTTGTGCTGGTCGTGCACACGGGGATGTTATGGTTTAGACGAGTCAACGCGCCGGAGGTGGTTGCGTTGCTGACCAGCGCGAAGCGGCGTTTCCTGCGGCACGTCACGATCGTCACGCTGGCTCTGGTCGGCCTTCACGTTGGGGTCGTGGTTCTGTATCGCTCGCCGGAGATCAACAACGAGTTCCCATCGGATTACAGTTGGAAGTTTGGGAAGGACCGGCCCTTCGCTCCAAGCCTGGTGCGCACCGTCAGCAACCGGGCCTATGATCCGACCACGCTATCCGGGTCGGCGGGTTGCGGGACCAGTGGGTGTCACAGCGAAATCCTGAAGGAGTGGCAGCCCAGCGCCCATCGCTATGCCTCTTCCGATGTAATATTCCAGGCGGTTCAGCGGATCATGCTGGAGGACGTAGGCGCTGAAGCCACCCGCTACTGTGCGGGCTGTCATGATCCGATCGCATTGCTATCGGGTCACAAGAACGTCAACGTCGAGGGCCTCACGTCGGTCGGCGCGGATGAAGGCATATCCTGCATCGTCTGTCATTCGATTGTCCAAACGGACGTGCGCGGCAACGCGGACTACACGGTCACGCAGCCCGAGCGCTATATCGGCGAGACGAAGGAGGGGCGTTGGAACAAGTGGACAAGCGACTTCCTGATCCGCGCCTACCCCGAGCATCACAAGGCGAGTTTTTCCCGGCCCCTCTATAAGACCGCCGAGTTCTGCGCCGCCTGCCACAAGCAGTTCATCGATGAGGAGGTCAACCAGATCGGTTGGGTGCAACTGCAGAACCAATACGATAACTGGCGCAATAGCCGGTGGTACCACGAAGGCGACGCCGCCAAGACGATCACCTGCCGTGAGTGTCACATGCCCCTGGTGGACTCGATCGATCCAGCCTCGGGAGACGGCGGCGATTACAACCGCAGCCCCGATGACGGCAAGCACCGCTCACATCGTACCCTGGGCGCCAATCAGGTAATCCCGGTCCTGATGGACCTCCCCGGCGGCGAGGAGCAGGTGAAGCTTACCGAGGCGTGGCTTCGCGGCGAAATCGACGTGCCGGAAATTGCCGACAAGTGGACCGCCGGACCCGTGATCCGCCTGGAGCTTCTGGGCCCGGAAAGTGTCAAGCCCGGCGAGCCAGTGGACGTACAGATCGTGGTGACCAATAACAAGGTCGGGCACGGATTTCCCACGGGGCCTCTGGACATCATTCGCAGTTGGGTCGAAATGACTGTCACGGATGAAAACGGAAACGTCGTTCACGAATTGGGAAAACCGGATGAGCAGGGTGTGATGACTCCGGACACGATGGTCTTCAAGGCGGATGGCATTGACCGGTACGGCAATGATATCGATCGTCACAACCTCTGGGAGATGGTCGGCGCGCGGTTCAAACGGTCGTTGTTCCCGGGCATGAGCGATTCGGAAACCTACTCGTTTGCATGTCCGGGCTTGTCAGCGCCGCCCGTACCCGAGGTGGATCAGCGGACGCACGATCTTGCCTTTGCCGCGCCGTCAGGGTCAGGGACGTTGCACGTGAAGGCTGTGCTGAATTACCAGAAGGCCGACGCGGCGTTCCTGGATCGGCTGTTCGGAAGCGAAGCGCGGGTCCGAACACCCATCACCGAGATGGCGACCGCCGAGTTGTCGATTCGGGTTGAGCGGTAGCGTGGCTCGAGCGCCCAACAAACGCCGACAACTGGTGGTTCGATGGTCGCTGGCCAGTGGGTTGATGACACTGGCGACGATCGCATGGGTGGGGATGAGCCGCCGGACGGGCGAGTTTGAAGTACTGCCTGGGGCGCAGGTGGCTGGTCTGACCAGCGTGCTCTCTCGGACGGTCGAGGGGATCGTGGTTCCCATCCGGTTCGAGGATGTCACCGAGCGGGTCGGCATTGACTTTCATCATATGCCCGTGCCGAGGGAATCCCTGTTGCCTGAAGACATGGGCTCGGGGGTCGCGTGTGGCGACTTCGACGCGGATGGGTTCACCGATCTCTACTTCGTCAACTTTTCCGGTAGCGTGCTGCCGGATGCTCCCATGGATGAGCGTCGGGGTCGGGCAAGACTGTACCGCAACGTCGACGGAGCACACTTTGAGGATGTCACGGATCGGGCGGGTGTGGGGTTCGTGGGCTTCGGCATGGGGGCTGCTTGGGGCGATTACGATAACGACGGCGACCTGGATCTGTACGTTACGTCCTACGGAGGCAACGTGCTCTATCGAAACCGGGGCGACGGAACCTTTGACGACGTGACGCAGGCCAGTGGAGTTCAGGATACACGGTTCAGCACAGGCTGCTCCTGGGCGGACTATGACCGCGACGGCGACCTGGATCTCTACGTGTGCAACTATGTGAACTTCGTCTTTCGCGACTCGGACCGCCGGCGCACCGAGAGACAGTACGCCACGGAACAACCCTATACGTTGAATCCTTCAGCCTATCCATCGCAGCCCAACGCTTTGTTCCGCAACAACGGCGACGGCACGTTTACGGAAGTGGCCGCGGCGGCGGGAGTTGCGGATCCTTCAGGCCGGAGCCTGTCCGCAAGCTGGGTCGATTTGAACAACGACGGCTGGCCCGATTTGTACGTCGCCAACGACGTATCCAACAACGGCGTTTTTCTAAACAACCGCGACGGCACCTTCAGTGATGTCGGGGCTTCCTCTTTGGCCGCCGACTATCGCGGAGCCATGGGAATTGCGGTGGCTGATCTGGATAACGACCTGGATCAGGATCTGTTGATCACCCACTGGATCGCGCAGGAGAACGCCCTCTTTAGGAACATGACGATCGATGAGATGCTCGGGGCATCCGCCGACGGCCGGCTTTGGTTCATGGACGACAGCGCTTCTTTGGGATTGGGCCAAGTCTCGCTTGATATGGTCGGCTGGGCGACGGGTTTTTGCGATCTGGACAACGACGGGCTGCTCGATTTGTGGGTCGCCAACGGAAGCACCTTGGAGCAGGCGGACAACCACAGGCTCTTGCAACGGCAGCGCTCGTTTCTATTCTGGAATCGAGGCGGCGACGGATTTCTAGAGGTCGCGGCGCGCTGTTCAGCCAGGTTGGCTGAACCAATGGTGGTCCGCGGCGGCGCCCATCTCGATTTCGATCGTGACGGGCTGATCGACTTGATCTTTGTGGTTCACGGGGGCCGGGCGATCGTACTCAGGAACGATTCAGATAGGACAGGCCATTGGCTCCGGGTCGTCTTGCGCCAAGTCGGCGGCAACACCCACGCCGTTGGTGGCTGCGTTTACGTGACCGCCGGCGGGCGCACGCAAATGGCCCAGATCGGTTGCAGTTCGTCCTATCTTTCGCAGAACGAACCGACCCTCCATTTTGGACTGGGCGACTCGACGCACATCGAAACCTTGCGCATCGTCTGGCCCGACGGAGTGGAAGAGACTCATCACAACCTATCGGTCGATCGAGAGATCACGTTCGAACACCGCACTGAGTATCCGATCCACATGGCGTTGGAAGCGCCGCGACGCCAACCGCAGACACGTCAGGATTCGGGGGTATACGCCTTGCCGGTTGAGCGAAAACGGGTGGATGCTGCCGGCCGATAGGTTGTGGATGCCGCAGCCCGGGGGGTCGAGAAAACGAATGAAACGCCGGCCACACAGAGCCAGCGCACAGCGCGCTCATGGTTTGCCGACGCCGTCGCGCTCCCGTTATGCGCCCTGGCGAGCCGCCACGTTGGGGCTCGTGTATCTGCTCATGGCCGCGCACATCGCTCATTGGCTCATCGCGGGCAAAACGCTGGCGCCGCTCGAACTCAATGAGGTGATGTACACCTTCGAGCTGGGCATTGTCACCGCCGGGTTTCTTTTTATGGCCACGGTGCTGTTGGCCACGGCGATCTTCGGGCGGTTCTTTTGTTCTTGGGGATGCCATATTCTGGCACTTCAGGATCTGTCCACGTGGGTTCTTAAAAAGGTTGGAGTTCGGCCTAAGGCGATCCGAAGCAGATTCCTGGCCTGGGTTCCCGTTATAGCGGCTGTTTACATGTTCGCCTGGCCGCAGGTGATGCGAATCTGGGAAGGTCGGTCTATACCGAGGCTGCACATCGCTACCGACGCTACGGGCTGGGCGTCCTTCACGACCGAAAACTTCTGGCGGAACCTGCCCGGGCCGGGAATCATCGCAGTGACGTTTGTCGTTTGTGGTTTCGTGGCGGTCTATTTGCTGGGTTCGAGAGGATTCTGCAGGTACGCCTGTCCCTACGGTGTGCTGTTGGGCCTGGCGGACCGCGTGGCCACGGGAAGAATCCGCGTCGGAGACGACTGTCTGGAATGCGGCATTTGCACTTCCGTCTGCGGCTCGCACGTTCGCGTGCATGAAGAACTTGCGCGTTTCGGCACGGTCGTCAACCCCGCCTGCCTGAAGGATCTTGATTGCATCAGCGCTTGCCCACAGCAATCACTTCACTATGGGTTCGGCCTGCCCTCGCTTGTGCAGCCCGCCAAGGGAAAGACCCGCGTTCGCAAACGCTACGATTTCTCGCTGTGGGAGGAAGCGATGATGATGTTAGTGTTTGCTGCGCTCCTCCCGATCCTTCGGGGTTTGTACGATGCATTGCCCTTCCTGCTGAGTATTACATTGGCTGGGATCGGCGCCTACGGGAGCATCGTGCTTGTCCGGCTTACGTATCAGCAGCGCGTGAGGCTCAATAGATGGCCGCTCAAGGCCGGCGGGCGCTTCCTTCGGGTGGGTAAGGTGTTTGTGGCTGTCATGGTGACGCTCATTCTTCTTGCAGCCCACAGCGGCGTCGTTCACTACCACAGCTATGAAGGCCGGCGACACTTTGCACTGTCAAAGGACGGCCGGGCGGATCCCGAACTGGCAG
>JADFMZ010000175.1 GCA_022563615.1 Planctomycetota bacterium | reverse complement strand
GAGCGCGTCAATCGGATTGCGCCGGATCTGATTGTGATCTTTGGGGATCTTCGATGGCGATCGGTGGGGCAGGTCGGTAGCGACAGCCTGTATGTTTTCGAGAATGATACCGGTCCCGACGACGCCAACCATGCCCAACAGGGGATGTACATCGTGTCCCACCCCTCGCTGCCCGCTCGGGGCCGCGTCGACGGGCCTACTCTTTACGACGTCGCGCCGACGATCCTTACGCAACTCGGGATGGACGTTCCAGCCGACATGAAGGGCAAGCCGCTTTCGTGACCGTTGTCACGGAGCATGGCGTGAATTGCAGAGCAACCCATGACCTTTGCCGTTGATCGCTTGGACCACGTGGAGGTGTTCGTGCGGGACATCGAGGCCAGCGTGAAGTGGTATCAGGACGTGCTTGGCCTGACGATCATGCACCGGTGGGATCCCGAGCCGGTGATGATCGGCGCGAACGAGACCATGATCGCGCTGTTCAAGGCCCGCCGCGAGGGACCATCCAACGGGGATGACGACGCGCAGCCGCCGATCCGCTGGCGGCGCGTGGCCTGGCGAACCTCCGAGGCAGGGTTCAAAGAGGCCCAGCGCCACCTCGCCAGTCGCAAGGTTGCCTTTCAGGGCCCCGTCGACCATGGCTGCGCCTGGTCCATTTACTTCAACGACCCGGACGGGCACCCGTTGGAGATCACCTATTACTGCGCGCCGGACGTTGCCCCGCAAAGCGGTCCGTCCAAACGCTGACCCCACGCGCGGCGCGCCTCAGCCGACGCCGGCCATAAGCTTCTTCGTCTTTCTTTCGAGCGATTCGGGCTCGTGGAAACCGAACTCCACATCCGCGACGGTCCCATCAGGGCGAATCCAAACAACCACGGGCACGCCCATTAAGGATAAGCCATAGTCGGAATGAACGTCACCCCCCTCAAGCAGAATGCGCTGCTTGAGCTTGTTCTTCTGAGCGAAACGCCGGAGTATCGACTTGTCCTCGTCCCAGACGTTGACGGCCAGGACGACGAGGCCTTGGTCCTTGTAGGTTTCCGCTAATTGGCTGATGTGCGGAGCCTCCGCACGACAGGGTGGTCACCCAAACGCCCAAAAGGACAGGAGCACCGGCTTTCCCCGCAACTCGCTGAGCCGCACCGTTTCTCCATCCAAGGCCGTTAGCTCGAAATCCGGCGCGGGGTTCTTCTTGAGTCGCGACGTGACATGGCGCATCATCATCGCCTCACAGCCGGTCAATGCGACCAGCGAAAGCGCGAATAGCATGGCAACGGGTCGTTTCATATCCTTCTCCGTTCGCGTTCCATTTTGAAACCGGTGACCAAACCGTAGTTCCTGGGGTCTTGAGAGACGCGCTCTTGGAAGCAACCTGTCAGGGTTTCTGAACCCGGCAGGGATGCCTGAAAGGAGGGCGTCATGGATAATGCTAAACAACTTGGGTCGCCGTGGCAATCGTCGTTGGCGGCGATTGGACCTGTATTGATTCAAACGGAACGCCCGCCCGGCACTCAGGACACCCCTATTAGACACGTTGCTAGAATTTTCACTCACGCTTCTCCTTGCACCGTAGTGTGCTGGCTGAGTTCACCGTGTCGGCGTGAGCGCGTCGCGCATCGCGGCGGTGGCGTCGCGGGCGGTGGTGATCCGGCGGATTAGTCTGCTTCGCTCGTCGGCGGAGTCGGCCAATGATCCCACGTCGTTGGCCTCGGTGGCATTGTCCAAGGCTAGAACCACCATCTGGCAAAGATGGGTGAGGGTTTCCATCGCCGCTTGCGCTTTCGGTAGTGCTCTCGGCCGCTGTCTTTGCAGAAACCGGATCGCGGACCGATGTGCAGCCGCAGTGGTGATCGCCAGAGCGCGGTGCGCTCGGGCTATGTCAGCCGCGTCATGCGTGCCTGTCGGAAACGTCCCCAGAGAGTCGGCGGCAGGTGGTTGTGTGATCCCTGTCTGGTGCTCCAGGCTCCGGTCGAATGTGTGAAGCACCTCGATCCACCTGTCGAATGCGCCCGGGCCGGTTTCAACTCCAAAACGCTCGATGAGATTGTTGTTTAGAATCAAACCCGCGTGCGCTTGCGCCATTTCCCACAGATCATCCGGCGACGGCTGCGTCGGCGTAACCGTTTCGATTACATAGAGTTGCACCGGCGGATGCTCCAAGAGGAGTTCCTCCGTGCGCGATTCCGACGTATGGACTCGTCCGCGAAACCCGACACCATCCTGGCACGTCCGCTCGATCAACCCCCACAACAGCTCGGCCTTTCCAGGCCAACCCTGCCAGGCCAGCACGGGCTGGCCATGTTCCAGCGCGCGAAAGATGATGGGTCGATAGCTGGCATCGAAGTGTTGATCGAACTCGGGCGCCAGGCGCAGGCCGTGGGCGGCTTGGGGTGGATGCAGTTCGCGGAGGGTCAAACCGAATTGTCGCGCTGCCTCGATCACGAACGCATCGCGGGCGTACAGAGGCCAGCGGCATGGGTGATCCTCATCGCGTACCGCGCAGAACATCCAGGACAAGCCCAGGACTGCATGGAGATCGTCAAGATCAACGTCGCAACCGGCGCGGCGCGCCACGGCTTGAAGCGCGAACGTCAACGAGAAGGGGTGAGCCTCAAGTTCATGTTGACTGGCATTTGCGTCCATGGTCGAGACCGAACGTGACAATAGAACCATACAACCGAAGCGTCAAACGACGTTGACGATCGGTCCAAAACCCTCTACGATTCGACTCATGGGGTCTCATATCCAAGAAAGGTCAGACGTGAACAAAGCCAAGACGGTCGGCGCGCTTCGCGAGCAAGGTTATCGCAGTCGCTCCGTCAAGCAGGAGATGCGCGAGAACCTGCTGGCGCGCCTGAAGACGAGCGAGCCGATCTTTCCCGGCATTATCGGCTTTGACGACACGGTCATCCCTCAGATCATCAATGCCATCCTGAGTCGACATGATCTCTTGCTGTTGGGTTTGCGAGGCCAGGCCAAGACGCGCATCATCCGCATGTTGCCGACGCTGCTGGATGAATGGACGCCCACGCCCGCAGGCAGCGATCTTCCCGACGATCCAATCCATCCCCGGTTCCCGCGCCATCGTCGGTTGTTGGAAGAGCACGGGGACGATTTGGAGGTGCGCTGGCTGCATCGCGAGGAACGGTTTCACGAAAAGCTAGCCACTCCCGATGTGACCGTCGCCGACCTGATCGGCGAGATTGATCTGGTCAAACACGCGGAAGGCCGGCACCTGGCCGACGAGGGCGTGATTCACTACGGGCTGATCCCGCGAACCAACCGGGGCATCTTCGCCATAAATGAACTGCCGGACCTGCCCCCGCGAATTCAGGTGGCGCTCTTTAATGCCCTTGAGGAGCGCGACGTGCAGATTCGTGGGTTTCCCATTCGGCTGTCGCTGGATCTGGCCATGGCCTTTACCGCCAACCCGGAGGATTACACGAATCGCGGCCGGATCGTAACCCCGCTGAAGGACCGAATCGGCTCCGTCATCCGCACCCACTACCCGCTGCGTCTGTCCGACTCCGCCGAGATCACCAAAGCCAACGCCTGGCTTGAACGGGACGCCTCGGAATGGAAAGTGGAAATGCCGCAATACATGCTGGAGATCGTTGAGCAGATCGGTCAAATCGCGCGTAACAGCCCGCACATCAACCAGCAGTCCGGCGTTTCGGTGCGAACGTCGATCGCCAACGCGGAACTGCTGGTATCCAATGCGGAGCGCCGTTGTCTGCGACACGGAGAAACCCGCGTCGTGCCTCGCATCACCGACCTGACCTACATCGCAGCCGGCTTCCGGGGCAAGATCGAGTTGATGCTGGCTGAGGATGATCGGGCGGAAGACAAGCTCATAAACTCCATCATCGGCGAGGCCGTCAAAGCCGTCTTTGAAAACCATCAGAAGCTCTCCGAGCTTGAAGGGGTTGTCGATGCGTTTTCCAACGGCAAGGAAACGATTGAGATCGGCGACGAGTTGTCGACCCGAGAACTCGTGGAAACCATGGCCAGGTTTCCGGATTTGAAAAAGGCGGCGGCTAAGCTGTGTGTCCAGGTTGATGAGCCCTTTGAAGACGATGCCCACCTGGCGGCTGCGGCGGAGTTTGTTCTGGAGGCGCTCTTCGTGAATAACCGATTGAGCAAGTATGCCTATCGCGGTCGAAGGGGATACAAACGGTAGACATCGACGTTGCGACCAATCGCAAGCCTGGGGGTGGATTCCTCTGGAGTTTCCTTCCTCAAGCGTTTACGGATGACCATTCGTGGTCTGGATCGTAATCCATACTGAGTATGAGCCTATCCCAAAGAGTGTGGCACGGGTTTGCAACCCGTGCGTTTCACCGGTGAAAACCGGTGCCACAAGGGTTAACGGGATAGGCCCTAAGGCCATCTGCCGGGTGTTGACCTCTGATTGATTCACGATGCGATTTAGCTACCAGCAATGGGACGGTAAGGATTTCCCGACACAGGAACATCTGGAGTTTTTCTCCAACTTCATGGATTTTCTTCTGGAGTATGGCCAGGAGGCGATGGACGCTCTGCACGATCTGGCTGACGACCCTGAACAACGCGAAATCATCGAACGGTGGATCGAGGAGGGGCTGCTGGACAAAGTCGGCGTACGATTTCGTTTGACGCCTCGGGCCATCAGCAGCCTGCAGCGCCAGGCCTTGATGGAGGTATTTCGCAACCTTCGTCCGGATTCGCCCGAGGGCCACGATACGACGCACATCGGCCTGGGCGGCGAGTGTATGGAGGAAACCAGGCCCTACCAGTTCGGCGATCCCGTCAGCCATTTGGACCTGACCGCCACCCTTCGCAACGCCGTCCGACGAGGCGGACCCGGTTTGCCGATTCGCCTTCAGGAAAGCGATTTCGAGGTTCAGCAGACCGAATCGAAGTCGACCTGCAGCACCGTCATCCTGCTGGACATGTCAGGGTCGATGAACCGCTGGAATCGCTTCACGCAGGCCAAGCGGTGCGCGATGGCCATGTACGCCCTCATCCGGCAGCGATTCATTCTCGATACGGTGGACATGGTCGGCTTTGCCACCGGTTCCGAAATCATCCCCGAGCACAAGCTGCCCCTTCTGATGCCCAAGCGCGTTTCGCTCTTTGATCCACAGGTGCGGATGAGCGTGCCCCTTTCGGATCTGGCTAAAGCTCCTCAGCATTTCACCAACTTGCACATGGGCCTCATGACCGCCCGGCGAATCCTTGCGCGACGCGGCGGGGCGAACAAACAAGTGTTCATCATCACGGATGGGCAGCCGACGGCCCACGTCGAGGGCGATCAAGTGCACCTGCTCTACCCGCCGGAGGAAGCCACCGCGCTGGCGACGTTGACCGAGGCCATGATGCTATCTCGACAGGGCGTCCGCTTCGCAACTTTCGCCCTGATTGAAGACTACTATTACATGGACTGGATCAACTTCGTGGAACACCTGACGAAACTGACCAAGGGCGTCGCCTTTTACTGCACCAGCGGCAACTTGGCCAACTGCATCATGGAATCCTACCTTTCCGGGAAAAAGACCAAGTCCTACCTTGCCTGAAACGGGAAACGATCAGGTTTGAGCGCCGCCGACTTCACCCCTTCCACGGTCGTCGCCGGCAATGGTCGGAGGAGGCCCCCGGGCGTGGCTCCCTCCTGATGGGTACCGCTCAAGGCCCCTGCGGGCCTTGTTGCGCGCAGGCGAAGGATGAGCACGTGCCGCTGACGGTGCAGCACATGTTCGCTCCGCAGTCGTCGTCGCTCAGGCAAACCACGCACGTATAGTCCGTTGTCCGGCAAAGAAATTTCAGCGGCACGGTGCAATCCGAATCGTCGCAGCATTCCCATGCCTCACAGTTGTAATCGCAGCACACCTGGCCGGAACCGCAGTCGCCAGGGTCGCAGCATTCCCGACAAACGAAGTTGCAGCAGACGTTTCCCGCCTGACAATCGCTGTCGATGCAGCAACTGGAATCACAATCGTCCGGAATGCCGTCGCCGTCGCAGTCCGGGTCACATTCGTCGGGGACTCCGTTTGCGTTGCAATCGGCGCTTGTCCCGGCTGTAATGTCGCAACTGTCGGGAACGCAGCTGAAATTGCAGTCGGGCGCCAAACCGCAGTTCGGAACGTCGCACAGGCCTCCGGCCGGTCCACAATCTAAATCGCACGGATCCGGAACACCGTTGCCGTTGCAATCTTCGTCGATGTCGCAAACGCCGTCGCCATCGCAATCAGAAATTTGGCGCGAGGCGAGATTTTGCGCGGAATTCCTGATGCACAATGCGTTGTTTGCGGTGGCAGGATCACCCATAGGGACTCCAGAGTGCAACAAATCCGGGTTCGAGAACCGCAGGATAGTATTTTCGTTCGGGGAGAACCCCACGACCGTCTGGAAGAACGGAGACGAGGAGCGACTGTACGCGTGGCAGTAGGCGAAGGGGCTCAGCGACGAGTCTTGCAAGAACTGATGTCGACATCCAATGTTGTGACCCAGTTCATGGGTAAAGCCCCAGACGGGCTGACGGAAGGCTGCCAACCACTCGATGACATGGTAGGTTCCAATGATCTTAGCTGCCCCATGGATCGAGGGCATATCGAGGACGTCGACAAAGAGGCTGAGCACGTCGGCCTTCACCTCCCGGCGCAGGTCATCCACCTCCGGCAGGCAAACCTGACGCCCCAAGCAGTTCAGGACGAATGAAAAGCTCTGATCCTCGAGGTCGTTGGAATCGAGCTCGTAGGTCATGACGACGCGGATGTGCACGTTCACGCCGCTATCCTAGACTAGAGTTTTGCACTTTATGCGGCGGCCTCGAAGGCCTGGAATAGGGACAACAGCTTTTTTGCAGAGGGCGGTTTGTGACCGGGGTATCGAGAAATACTTTCCTTCAGACTCGCCTTTTTC
>JADFMZ010000174.1 GCA_022563615.1 Planctomycetota bacterium | reverse complement strand
CCGCTTTACAAGCGTGCGCTGGCGATTTGCGAGAAGGCGCTGGGGCCGGACCATCCCTCTGTGGCCACGAGCCTGAACAACCTGGCCTCGCTCTACAACACCCAAGGCCAGTACGCGCAGGCCGAGCCGCTGTACAAGCGCTCGCTGGCGATTTACGAGAAGGCGCTGGGGCCGGACCATCCCAATGTGGCCACGAGCCTGAACAACCTGGCCTTGCTCTACGACACCCAAGGTCAGTACGCGCAGGCCGAACCGCTCTACAAGCGCGCGCTGGCGATTAACGAGAAGGCGCTGGGGCCGGACCATCCCGATGTGGCCACGAGCCTGAACAACCTGGCCGGGCTCTACGACACCCAAGGCCACTACGCGCAGGCCGAGCCGCTTTACAAGCGTGCGCTGGCGATAAGAGAAAAGGCGCTGGGGCCGGACCATCCCTCTGTGGCCACGAGCCTGAACAACCTGGCCGGGCTCTATCATGCCCAAGGGCAGTACGCGCAGGCCGAGCCGCTCTACAAGCGATCGCTGGCGATCTCGGAGAAGGCGCTGGGGCCGGACCATCCCGATGTGGCCACGAGCCTTGAGAACCTGGCGGCACTGTATCGAGCTACGAAACGGGACGAAGAAGCCGAAACACTGGAGCAGCGGGCGGCCCGTATCCGAGCGATCCAACGATGAAGCAAGCGGCTAACAAGGTGCTGCACTGGATGGCTATTCCGCTGCACTCCATAGGGCGGGAACACCGAATCGATGACCTATCTCTTTTTGGAGTGTAGGCAGGGTGGCCCATCCTTCGCGTTTTCGGCGAAGGGTGGGGGACGGACCTTGGCAGGCGAGCAACTCGTGGGCGTGAATGTCATCACGCAAGTAATCCATTCCCCACCCTTGCAGCAAGGATGGGGCACCCCCTATGCCACGCACCCTGCGCGACGGGTGGCATGCTCCACGCTTGCGTGGGCATGTTTCACGCACCGCAGCATGTCATGGCCACGAGGACGTGGGCCATGCCACACAGCCGCGTAGGGCGCGCCTCGAAGCGCCTGCTCATCTGCAAGACTCGCTCAGCAACCCGCGCCTCCAATCACGCACCCTTCCCCAAACGGGTGCGTCTGGGACGCACCCTACGGGGCTCGCGCTATTGGCTCTCGCCTTGAGCACCGGGATCATGTCCTGGACTTCGGTCAAACCCTGCCTACGGCGCGACAAGAGGCTGCCGGTTCTGTTGCGCCCGCCACAACTCTACCGAGCCGGGGATTCGCTTGACACCCGGGTGGGGCCGCCGATAGCCTTTGGGCCAGGGGCTTCGGCATAGCCTGTCTTAGGCGCGGGAGCCCTCGAACGCGTAGTGGTCTTTGCACCCTCGGTGTCGTTAGCGGCATCTTGCACGTTGGATTGACCTGAAGCCATGGTGGGCATGGCGGTGAGCGCAGCAGGAGAAGCGGTGGTATGAGATTCGTCCGGCGCGGCATCGCGCCACTCTGTTTATGGATCGGGTTGCTTCCCCTTTCAGCCGGAGCACAGGCTCCCGGCGCGGACGACGCCATCGATCAAATCCGAAAACTGGACGAGATCCGCGCGCTCGATCAGGAACGAATCAAAGAGTGGGTCCAAAGAGAAGTGGATTCATTGGCGGCGCTGTCCGGGGGGAACGGGCGGGGCTCGCTCGACGCGAGTCCGTTCAAGGCCTTTGTGGCGCGATTCGCATCGCAGTACACCCATG
Organism: Planctomycetota bacterium; assembly: GCA_022563615.1. Classification (GTDB taxonomy): domain Bacteria; phylum Planctomycetota; class Phycisphaerae; order UBA1845; family UBA1845; genus JADFMZ01. Next base: position 5,185 of record JADFMZ010000174.1, on the reverse strand, counting down.
CCAGAAACACGACGCCGTTCCGCGAGCAGTTCGCCGCCCAGACGGCCGGTGTCGCGGCGGCGGAATACGCCAAGGCCGACCTTGCCACGACCGTCGCCGTCTCGCTGGCTCGTGTCCTGCTGGACATGAACGGCGTCGAGGTGGTGTCCGGGCAGATCGCCGGGCTGAAGGCATCGGATTCGACCGCCCGTCTGCTTAGCGCTTCGGGGTTGGTCCAACAGCGGGACGTGATCCGAAAGGAGCAGAGCCGATTGGGCGCGGTTATCGCGGCGCTTCGAGCGGCGGGAACGGTGGAGTCTGACTCGCGCGTGTTGGGCCGTGTGTACGAAGCGCTAGCCTATGGCAATCAGGTACAGCCGGTTCTCGAAGCCTACCTGGATATCTTCGACAAGCGTCTTGCCTATCGTCGAGGCCCGGCTGTTGTCGCCGACGGAGCGGAATTGCAGGCGTATGAGTTTTTTCGCACGCGGAGCGTTGCCGCCGCCCTGAACCCATCCCAGAAGAAGGAGCTGGTGGGTCGTTTGGCCGTCTTTCTCAGGCTTGATGCCGAACGATACAACGACTCGACGCTGGTGCCACCGGGTGACCCTAAGGTTCCGGACCTGGGTTACTACGAGCGGGACCGTCTCGAAAGAATGCTGGACGCCGTCGAAGAAATACTGGCCACCTTGGTGGGAAGCAGCGCTGCGGGTGGGGAGATCCGAAAGGCGTTTGCGTCCGGCGGGTACGGAAACCGCGCCGTCGTTCTGGAGCAGGCGTACCGTTGGGTCGGCCATCCGACCACGAACCAGTCCGGCGCGTTAGGCGCAGCCCCTTGGAACGTTCCGATCGGGGCCCCGTGATGATGCGTCTGGTCTGGCTGGTGTGCGCGACGGTTCTTGTCGGCACGCTGTCGGTGTACTCGATCCAATCCCACGAACCCAAGGCCGATCTCACCTACGTCAATCCGTCCGGCATCCACACGCTCGATCCAGCCCGAATGAGCTGGCTACAGGATTTCCGCATTGCGCTGAACATCTGGGAGGGGCTCACCTCGCTGGACCCGGAAACGCTGCAACCCATGGAGGGAGCCGCCCGTTTCCCGCCCGCCGTTTCCGAAAACGGTCTGACCTTTACCTTTACAATTCGCCCGGATGCAAGGTGGTCCAATGGGGATCGGGTGATGGCGAAGGACTTCATTCGCGGCTGGCGACGCGGCATGGAGCCCGGCTGTGCGACCGACTATACGTTCTTGTTTACGGATCACATCGCCGGCGCGAAGGAGTATGTAACCTGGCGACGAGAGGCGGTCGTCGTTCTAACGGCGCTCAGTCGCCTGAAGGAAGGCTGGGAGATTACGGCACGTCAGGCCCGGGGCCTCGTTCTTCATGAGGCGTTCCAGCGGGCTCTTGGTTCAAACACCGATTTGGCGCACGATCTTGAGCATGATGCGGGCGGTCAGGATAACGAGGGCGTACTGGCGGCCAAGTTCGGGCGCTTGAACCTGGACTGGAGCGCTCTCCATGAAGAGATTCTTGACGAACACGCGACCCGAATGGAGGAGCGTTTCGCTCGAATCGGCATTGATGCCCCCGATGATGACACCCTCATCGTTCGCCTGAACCACCACTGCACCTACTTTCTTGATTTAATGGCGCTGCCGGTTTTCTATCCCTGTCATCGCAGCATCGAGTTGTTGCGCGAGCGCGAACCGGGTGCGCCGATCACCGCGCAAGGGTTGGTCGTCTACGATCCACAATGGACCAAACCAAAGTATCCGCGCAACGGCTATCCGGGTTTGATTACCAACGGGGCGTACCGGATGAGTGATTGGATTTTCAAGCGCCGCGTTCGCCTGACCGTCAACCCGTTTTTTCGAGAAGCCCACGCCCTTTCCTGCCGCGTGATCGACATGCTTGTGTTTGAAAACAGTAATGTCGCCCTGATGGCCTATGAGGCGGGTGACGTGGATTTCCTGCCGAGCATGGCTGTCTCTTACGATCATGAGATTGCCCGCTTGGTTCGGACGGGCCGGCGGGACGACTTTCATTTATGCCCGGTTCTCGCGACGCACTTTTGGAACTTCAACTGTGTAAGCGCGACGGTCGGCCGGCATCGCAACCCCTTTGTAGACGCGCGCGTCCGAAAGGCTTTCAGCCTGGTCGTGGATAAGGAGCGCATCGTTCACAACGTCTTGAACCGAGGTGATCGAGTGGCGCATTCCTTCGTTCCGCCGGACACCCTTCCCGGATATACGCCGCCGGAGGGGCTTGCGCGCGATGTGGAGCGCGCGCGCCGACTTCTGGAGGAAGCGGGATTTGGGGGTGGGGAGGGTCTGGGGCCGATCGAGATGCTCTACACCGCCAACGACGAACGCCTGGCCCAAGCAATGGCGAAGATGTGGGAGCGCGAGTTGGGCGTTCACATCGAGCTGCGGGCCAAAGAAAGCAAGACCTTCGCGGACGACAAGGCCAACCAGCGCTACATGATCGCCCGAGGCAACTGGTACGCGGACTACAACGACCCGACGACCTTTCTGAACTGCTTGACGACGGGAAACGGCAACAACGACAGCGGCTATTCCAACGATCGCTATGACCAGTTGATCGCCGAGGCGGACACCCTGCGCGACCCGATCCAACGCGCCGCCATGTTGCGGCAGGCGGAAGCGATCATCGTCGAGGAGGACTGTCCGATTCTACCCATCTTCCACTACACCGAGCCGATCGCCATCAAGGCTTATGTGAAAGGTCTTGTTCCCAATGCACGGCTCTGGTTTCCATTCCGATACGTAAGCGTCGAGCCATGATCGCACGGATCATCCGTCGTTTGCTGGCGGGGGTCGTCACCATCGCCTGTATCTATACGGTGACGTTCGTGATGGTGGTTTCACTTCCGGGGAATCCCTTTGAACAAGGCGGACGCCATTTGTCGGTGGAAGTGGAGCAAGCGCTGCGCGCCCGATATCACATGGATAACAACTGGCTGTATTTCTGGGAGTTTCTCCAGGGAGCCCTTCGCTTGGATTTCGGCCCGGCGTTTACCTACAACGACTGGACGTGCAACCAGATTCTCGCGTCGGCGCTTCCCGTCTCGTTGCTGTTGGGCCTTCTGGCGATGCTGATCGCCGTGATGGTCGGAGTCCCCCTGGGCGTGCTGGGCGCGGTGAAGCGAGGCGGTTGGCTGGATGCGGCGACCAGCGGGTTCGTCTTGCTGGGTGTCTCGCTGCCTACGTTTGTCACCGGCAGTGCGCTTCTGACCGTCTTTGCGGTCTACCTCAAGATATTTCCAATCGGCGGCTGGGGGACGCTCGCCCACCTTCCCTTGCCGGCGATCGCTCTTTCGATTCCCTTCATCGCCTATATTGCACGGCTGACGCGGGTCGGCATGCTCGACGTTCTGGGCAGCGATTTCGTGCGGACGGCGCTGGCCAAGGGAGTTCATCCGCGCACGGTGGTCTGGAAACACGCGCTGAAAGTTGCGTTTCTGCCGGTGCTGAGCTTTCTCGGACCGGCTACCGCCCAGGCGATGACCGGTTCGTTTGTGGTCGAGAAAGTTTTCGGCGTACCGGGCCTGGGCCAACACTTCGTTAACGCGGCCCTCAACCGCGATTCGGGATTGGTGATGAGTACGGTGCTGGTTTTTTCGACGCTACTGGTGGCCTTCAATCTGGTGGTTGACCTGTTGTACGCCTGGATCGATCCGCGCGTTTCCGAGTCGGTGTGATGAACCACAAGACAGAGCCAGTTCAGAATCGGAGGCGGCGGGCCGTCGCATACGCCGGCAACGTTCGTCAAGGAACTTGGGGATGGGCGCGCGGTCATCACCTGGCGATCGCGGGTGCGATCAGTTTGATCCTGATGGTCACGGCGAGTGTCGTCACGCTGCCATGGTCGGTGCAGTGGTTCAACGTGCAAGGGTTGGACTCGGCGGTTCGCCATCCACCGTCGATGATGCCGGTTGTCGCATTCGAACATTATTCCGCTGCAAGCGCCACACCCAAGACTTCGGATCGATCGCGCGGGCTCAAGCCCGCGCCTCGGGAAGAGCTGACGCGCTTCGTTCATCGGGCGACCTCCTGGTGCGGCCATGACGACCTGGGGCGCAGTTTACTCTTTCGCCTGTTACCCGCATTCCTGGTCAGCCTGGCGATCGGGGCGGTGGCCGCCTTGATGGCTGTCGGGATCGGGGTTGCGTGGGGCGCTGCGGCTGCGCTGGCCGGCGGGCGGGTGGACCTGGTGATGATGCGCATCGTGGATGTGCTGTACGGCCTGCCATACGTTCTCATGGTCATCCTGTTGAAGATGGCGCTGACTCCATGGTTGACGTCGCTGTTCGGCGGACATTCTCTTTACGCCGATCTTGCGGTGCTGTTGATCGCGATTGGAGGGGTGAGCTGGCTGACGATGGCCCGCGTGGTGCGCGGACAGGTGCTTTCCTTGCGCGCGGAGCCGTTTGTGGAAGCCGCCCGCGCCGCCGGGGCCGGTCCGTTCCACATCTTCCGGCGGCATCTGCTCCCGAACCTGATCGGACCGGTAACGACCTACGCCACGCTGGTGGTGCCCCAGGCCATGTTGCAGGAGTCGTTTCTGAGCTTTCTGGGCATCGGCGTGCAGGCTCCGACGCCTTCGTTGGGCCGTCTGGCCGCCGACGGCGTGGAAGCCGTCAATACCTTCGTCGGCTATTGGTGGTTGATTGTCTTTCCCTGCGGGATTCTGGTCGTGACCTTGTTGGCGTTGAACTTCATCGGCGACAGCCTGCGCGACGCGTTTGACCCGAAGTCACGAGTCCATGGACCGGCTTTGTAGCAAGAGGATCGTCCCGTGGAAACACCTGAAAGCGCTTCGCGAGTCTTGTAGGGTGGGCCATACCGCCTACCGAACTCCCCGCGTTGGGATTAACTGGGTTTGTAGAGCGATATCGCGAGATTTGCTTCGACCTCCGCTAATACCTTGATGAATTCCTGATCAATCAGTAAGGAGTAGACGACGTTCGCTTTGCAGTCATCCTCGTGGATCGCTACGTCGAACTCAATCTCCAGGCCGCGCTCACGCGCATTTCGAAACTGCGGCGCCCGTCGCCTCGCCAGCGCAATTATGGCTTCGCAATGCTCCCACCAGTCGTCATCCTCACAAACGGTCGAAGAGAATTGCCCCGGGCAATGGCCCGGCCCATCATAAAGTTCCGGAGCCTCGCGCTGTAGATA
>JADFMZ010000459.1 GCA_022563615.1 Planctomycetota bacterium | reverse complement strand
CGGCCATGTGTCGATCACGTGTACGACTCTGGTCCTCGTCGAACGTCACATCAAGAACCCAATGCAGTGAATTCTCGATGCCCCAATGACCACGGACGGCCTGGGCGAAGCGTTTGCCACTCAGATACCGACTGCTGATGAAGTAGCGTGCGTCGCCGCTCGTCGTGCCGTCGCTCTTTTCGGTTACGCGAACTGCCATGCCGACGGCCTTGATGCCCGGCCACTGATCTTTCAAAGGGAAATCGCGGGGGATCTTCGCCAGTACATAACATCGCTCATCGCAGCGCCCATGACTCTTCTCGGAGGTTTGATGTTCTCGGTGCGGCATCTTCAGCAACTCGCCTTGCCGCTCGTCGCTGAACAACCCCTTGATCGCCTCGTGTAACTTCGGCTGGTTGTCTTTTACCGCGAGCACATAGTCTCCCTTGGCATCGATGATCTTCTTGGCGATTTCTTTTTGACAGCCCATCGCGTCGATCGTCACGATCGCGCCTTTCACGTCGATCCGATCGATTAACGCTGGAATGGCCGTGATTTCGTTCGACTTCTCCTCGGTCGCAATTTGCCCTAACGCCAGACCGTGTTCACTTGCCCAAGCGCTGACCATATGCAACGAGCCAAGACCGCGGCTTTGATCGTGCGAACGGCGCATCGTCTTGCCGTCGATGGCGATCGTCGGACGTGTCTCTTCCTCTTTGCCCACCAAGCTTATCATCCACGATTGAAAACAGGTTTGGAACGCTTCGGGTTTGAGTGCGCAAAGAATGCGACGAATACAATCCCGCGACGGAATGCCGTTGGGAAGCGCGAGCACTTCCTTCAACCATTCCCGCTTCGCTTTTGCCCAACGTTCGATAGCCGACGGCCCCGAACATCCAACAATCACCCCGCACACCGCAATGCTGATCACATCGACAAGCAAGTGACGACGATTACATGTGTGCCGAGGATCGGGCAGCGACTCGAAGTGTTTGATAATGGAACGCAAGGGGACGGTTACCGTCACAGTCGTGGCACTCATCGGCAGGCTCCTTCCGCAGTGAATCCTCGCCGCTCCATGCGGCGAGCCAGCCGAAAACATAACCGATGACGACCCATCGCGCCAGTTTACCCAAACTACCTATTTATGCGCGCTGGCCCTGCCACAGGGGGCCGACGCTACAGAGAGCCCAGCAACCACTATTCCGCCGCCGCCGGAAGTGTCACAGACACACTTGGTAACCGGCCATCAGCACGTCTGTCAGGTTTTCAACTTGAACTACCGGCCAAAGCGCCGGCGGCAGAACGAATCAGGTATGTCCGCATCAAGGCACACGAGTTCGAGAAAGGTGAAGCCCAGCGGCGCGCGGTTGGAACCCGTAAGCGTTGGCAACGCGGGGTCCAGGAGGCCAAGCGTCAACCCATCCAAAAACAGCGAGAGAAGGATGGGGAAATCCTCCTGGTCGAATGCAAAGAGGTCAACGTCGTCCGACAGGTTTGCGGGAAACTCAAACGCATCGGCGCCCGGTGTTACCAGCAGCGCGGGCTCTGAATCTGTGGAAGCGGAATCGAGCGGCTCTAATTCGGGCGGATCAAACTCTTCCGGCAGGTTCTCGGTCTCGTCCGGATTCTCCACAACATTCGTGTGAGTGTCAGCCGGCGCATCTGCCTCCTCCTCCTCGTCCTCCGCGAAAAGGGGGCGAATCGGGTTCACCTGCGCCAGGTCGAAAGCCGCAGGGTCCGGTGAATCGGGCTCATCGACCGTGCTGGTTGGCTCGGCATCCGCGCAGTCCGGATCACCGGCGCAATCCGCAGGCTCCGCAGTTTGGGCCACGCCGCATCCGTCGATCATCGCCACCAAGAACACGGGCGTGATGATCGCGATCGTAAACTGTAGGACGCGCACCATCGATCAGACGCTCCTTGCCGCCGGTTGTAGAACTCGACGACGGCTTCCCGCACCCGTGCTCTTTGATGGTCTACGGCCGCCACGGGGGGCGGCCGCTACTTTTTCAACGGGCTGTTAGGGCGGCA
>JADFMZ010000173.1 GCA_022563615.1 Planctomycetota bacterium | reverse complement strand
GACGATGAGCACGAGGGCGCCGGAGATAGCCGTGAACTGGGTGAGCGAGACAGGCCAGGTCGTAGCCTTGGCGATGAGGGCGAAGGCAAACCCGGCGGCGATCACAGCCGGCACGGTCGCCACCACCACCCCCAGTGTGCGCCGGGGTCGCTCTATGGTTACGCCTTGATTCTTGAGTAGCACGGGGTGCACCAGGAGGCGTACTTGGAGTTGCGGCCCGTGATCACATCGAAGTAGAGCTGCATCAGCCGCTTGGCGACAGGGCCCGCCTTGCCGCTCCCGATCGGGCGGTGGTCCAGCTCCACCACGGGCGTCACGTGAGCGGCGGTCCCCGTCATGAAGCACTCCTCGGCGACGTACAGCTCGCTCCGGTCGATATCCCGCTCCACCGTCTCCATCCCCATCTCCTCGCGGGCCAAAGTGATCACCGTCTCGCGGGTGATGCCCACTAGAATGTTGGAGGACGGCGGCGGCGTGATCGCCCGGGACACGGCAACGGTACACAACAACCACATCGTTGCGAACTCGGCCGTCGAACTGGGAGGTGGAGTCAGCGCACGTGACAACTCGGTGATCATCGATAACTTCATCGCCTTCAACTCCGCCGAGTTTGGCGGGGGCGGCCTCCGTACCCGAGAGACCCCCACCATTCGCAACAACACGATAGTGTTCAATTCCTCAGAAGATGCAGGCCCCGACACGCTGGGCGGTGGCGGCATCTTGGCGAGTAATGATCCGCTCATTCTCAGCAACGTGATCGCCTTCTCCACCGACGGCGTGGGGTTCCATTCGACCGCCACGGATAACCCGATCGCGGACTACAACTGCGTCTTCGGCAACTTCGACGGTGAGTATTCCGGCGACGCGGTGGCTGGGGCGAACGATGTGAACGCCGATCCCGAGTTTGACGATGATGATCTTCACCTGCTCAGTTCATCGCCCTGCATCGATGCGGGTGATCCGGATCTAGCCCCCGAGGCCGGCGAGACGGACATTGATAACGAGGACCGAATCGCGTTCGCGCGAGTGGATATTGGTTGTGACGAGACTCAGGACTAAGAAACAGTTCACTTCCCCCAGAGTCGGGACCGACTCTGGGGGTGTGCCGATTCGGAACCCAGTACCGAATCCGGCGGAAGATTTCTGGATGGAGGATGTGAGATGAGAAGCCACCGTGTTTGTGAGAGTATGGTCGGATCGATGGTCACCCTGGTTGCATTCGGACTGGGCGCGTCGATCGTGTGGGGCCATACGGGCGCGAGTCCGACGTAATCCAGCACGCCCAGTCCAACGATCACTTTGCGCACAAAGACGATGCCCAGGTTGTGGATTCCGACCACGGGAAAGCGCGTGGCGTGATTCGACTCCTGGAGGCGGGGCACTTCAACGGTGTGGCCGACGTGCGATTGCGAATCAACTTCTTTGATGAACTTTCCGCACGCGCTCAGGAGACTGCCCAGCCAATCCTGCAGGAACAGGGAGCGTTGCTGGCGGAGACGATCTCATCTGGAGTCGAGGGCATAGCCGGCTCTTTGGCTGTTGACGAAGAGACGCGCGATGCACTGACTGCATTGGTTGCGGATTTCAACGGGGCGGTGCTGACTGCCATCAGTAATGAGACCGACAGCCAACCTGTCGACGGCGCCGGTTTGGAGGCATCTCTCGAAGCGGCGTTTGAAGCCTTGGTTGGGCAACTGACGGACCTGCTGGCCACGACCCGCGAGGAGGGCTCGATCTCGCTGGACGCAGACATCGAGCCTGTAATCGAGGCAGTCGGCTCCCCAACACCGCAGGTTGTCACTCAAGCAGACGGCGACGAGGCCCTGGTGCAAGATCGCACGGGCGAGTTGGCGGCCATAGAGAGCGAACCCGTCAGCGTTGAGCTTGGCCAGGCAGATGATCCGACGCTGACAGCCGCGAGTCAGACGCTTGAAGAGGCCATCGCGTCGCTCAGGCAGGCGTTTAGCGATTCGCTGAGCGCGTTGCTCCAATCGTTTCAAAGTTCGCTATCGCTAGCCGACCCGAGCGCGCCGACCGGCCAAGGTGTCGCCTACGAAAAGTTTCTCGCAACGTATAACGAGCTACGCAGTGTGACAACCAGCGTGGACCAACTCTTCTAGACAAAGGCTTCGCCGAAGCATGGCAAGCAACGGACCTTCTTCGACGACACGAAGGGGGCGTCCGATGAGAGTTGGCCTGTCAACGCGACCACCGACCGCCGAACAACGGATCACGACCTCCACCTACGATCGTCTGGGCCGTTCGACCTCTCTGTCTGCGGCCGTTATCAACCAAGACATCCTGACGGTTGTGGCTACGTTGAACAACGTGGTACGGTTGACCCGGAATGACAATTCCGGTCATGCAGGGCCTGCCTATGACCCACGCCTCGCCGGCCGGAAGGTCAAAAAACAGGTGAATGTCCCTTGTTGTTGTCCATCGTTGTTCGCTCCCGATCGCTTTTGGACTCAGGGTGTGGACCTTCGTCCGGGTGTTGATAGAATGGGTGATTTGGTTTACCGAGGCGTAGGCTCATGCCGGTCCATGATTCACGCCACGCGCCGATAGCTCCTCAATGATTATCATCCACGCCATCTGGACGAACTCGGCGTTACATCTCCTGGGTGAAAGGTGCGCTGGGGCAAAGGACGATGGTCAACCTTCGTCTTTCGACCTTGAACCTTCGACTCTCCGGCAATGTTTAGGCGATGTTTGTGACAGCTTGCTCGTTTCAGGGGCGACGGATTCGGAGCTCACCTTACACCTTCCCCATGATGACGGCCGACCTCTGCCTTCGTGGAGGCAGCAGCCTCCCTCAGCAGAGCCGGGAGTAGAGTCCGCCGAGCGGACTATCAGCCTACAGCCGTGTCGCGTTTCCACTTTGGCGTTTACCGTAGCGGACGCGGTCGATCTTCTTAGCGCGGGCGGGCGACTACGTGACGTCAGCGGCGTGGATCCTTTGCGCAACGGTAACGGCAACGGTAACGGCGACTTGTGCGGTGGTGCGTCGCTTCGATATTGGCGACGGGTTGCGTGGTTCGTGTTGGAGCTGTTGGCCCGGCAGCGATTCGTGCCTTCGGTGCATCGAACGGACCAGAGCCAATACATGGGTTTCTGGCGGCCGGTGCTGGACGACGAGCCAACGGCACACAACCTGCGGATCCTCATCGCCTCCATGCCGCCCGTATGTCGCGCATTGGGAGTGCCGGGATCCTCATTGACTGCCCAGCCGGTTCAAGCAGCCAGCCTGGTCGAGAGCTTTCTCTGGAAGGCGGTGGACGCGCTGGTTCGGCGCTGCCTGGAGGGCGACGAATTGGCCCACGCGATTTCCGACCCGTCGCGAGAGGAAAGCTCGCCATCGATGCGATGGCTCCGCGCGCTGGTAGGAGCCGACCCGATCCTTGCGGGACCGACTCACGAGTGTGCCGGCGTCTACGAAAGCGTGACCGGCTGGATCGCCAAGCTGGAATCCCCGATCCGAGGCGGGCTCTTTCGCACGTGTTTTCGGCTTCATCCGCCGCAAGGCGCGGACGGTCCCGCTTCCGCGCTCATGAGCGACCCCTGGCGTCTCACGCTCCACGTCGAGGGTAGTGGCGACTCCTCGCTGGTTCTTGAAGTGTCTCAACTGACCGAACGAACGAGTGATCAGCCGCGGATCCTGCCGCAGCCGATCGATCAAGCACGCGAGCAGTTTCGGGCGGATCTGATTCGGGCTGCCCGCTACTTCCCCCCGCTGGTTCGAGACGCCGACGCTCCGATTCCCAGTGAAATCCAGCTCACACTTAATGAGGCCTATGCCTTTTTGCGCGACGCGGCGCCGATCCTCGAATCGGAAGGGTACGGCGTTCAAACGCCGCGCTGGTGGCAACCGGATCGCCCGCGACTGGGCATGAGGCTGGACATTCATCCGCTCGAGCCTGATGAGAGCGTCGAGCGCTCGCCTATGAGCTTCGACGCGTTGGTCGCCTACGACTGGCGGGTGTCGATCGGAGACGAGGATGTCTCCCTGGAAGAGCTTACGGAGTGGGCGGCCTCCAACCAGTCACTGGTCAACTTTCGCGGTCAATGGATGGAGGTTCAGCCACCGGACATGCAAAAGGCGGTTGACTTCCTTAAGGACAAGCGGTCCGGACGGATGACCCTATTCGAGGCTCTGCGCCAGTGTTACGTCGCGGATGATCTGGATTCCGGCATCCCCGTGGTTGGATTGCGCGGCGAGGGGTGGATAGATGATCTGCTCTGCGGCGCCGACCCGAATCGAAGAATGGACGCCATCGCGCCTCCGGAGGGATTTCACGGAACCTTACGACCCTATCAACTGTCGGGCATTTCGTGGCTGAACTTCCTTTCCGAAGTAGGGTTGGGCGCCTGCCTGGCCGACGACATGGGGCTGGGCAAGACCATCCAACTGATCGGGCTGTGGTTGCACGAAAGGCAGGCGGGAAAAACGCCGGGGCCAACGCTGCTGATCGTACCGACATCTCTGGTCGGCAACTGGCGGCGCGAAATTGCTCGGTTTGGCCCCAGCCTGAAAGTGATGGTGCATCATGGCGTGGAACGATTGTCCGGACCGGCGTTTGTGGAGGAGGTAGCCCGGCTTGACGTTGTCATCAGCACCTACGCCCTGACCTACCGGGACTTTGATCATCTCAGCGCTGTGGATTGGCATCGAATCGCTCTGGATGAGGCCCAGAACATCAAGAACCCATCCGCCAAACAATCACTCGCTGTCCGGTCCATGCGGTCCGTACAGCGGGTGGCCCTGACGGGAACGCCGGTGGAAAATCGGTTGAGCGATCTCTGGTCGATCATGGACTTTCTCAACCCCGGCTATCTCGGCACCGCCGCGGATTTTCGACGGCGATTTGCCGTACCGATCGAGCGGTACCGCGATGCCCCGCGTTCGCAACGACTGCGGCAGCTCATCCGTCCGTTCGTGCTGCGACGCCTAAAAAGCGACCCGACGATCCAGGTCGACCTGCCCGAGAAGATGGAGATGAAGGTTTTATGCAATCTGACTGGAGAACAGGCGAGCCTGTACAAAGAGGTGCTCGCCAACATGATCGAGCAGATTGACTCCGCCGACGGAATCCGACGGCGCGGGTTGATTTTGGCGACATTGGTGAAGCTAAAACAGATATGCAATCACCCGGCCCACTTTCTCGGCGACGGGCGGATCCCATCCCATCGCAGCGGCAAGTCCGACCGGTTGACGGAAATGCTTGAGGAGGTTGTGGCCGAAGGGGACGGGGCGCTGGTCTTCACCCAGTATCGCAAAATGGGAATGCTGTTGAAGAAAATCCTCGGCGGGAAACTGGGGGTTGAAATCCTGTTCCTGCATGGAGGATGCAGTTTGCGTCAGCGCGATGCGATGGTGGAACGGTTCCAAAAGGCCGAGGGGGACGTGCCGGTCTTCCTGTTGTCGTTGCGTGCGGGAGGCTTTGGCCTCAACCTGACGGCGGCCAACCACGTGTTTCACTTTGATCGGTGGTGGAACCCCGCCGTCGAAGATCAAGCCACCGACCGCGTGCATCGTATCCATCAACACAAACGGGTTCATGTCTATAAGTTCATGTGCATTGGCACGCTGGAGGAGCGGATCGACACCTTGTTGGAGGGAAAAAGGAAACTGGCTGACAGCATCGTGGGCAGCGGAGAGGATTGGTTGACGGAACTCTCGACCGATCAGCTTCGGGATCTGTTTGCCCTTTCGCGCGAAGCCGTTGAGGAGAACGGACCATGATCGAACCTACCCGACCATCCGAGGAACGAGCCCCACCGATGGAAGCCGTCGCGACCATCCATCCACCGTCGCCACCGCTCGAGGAAGTGGTGGAGCGGTTCTGGGAGGCCGGGGCGGAGCTGGAAACGATTCCGATTCGGATCGAGCCGCCCGACCAGCCCATGGCGGTGCTCGAGCAGTTGGGCCCTTCTCCGTTTCCGCGCGGGCCATTTCCGCTGATCGGCTTTCTCGCAACCACGTATGAGAAGGTCAGCCGCTACGCCCTTCGACGCGGTTGACAGAGAGGAAGTTGTGAACTAACACTACCGCCTCGCGGAAACGGGCGCGAATCGCAAAGTCTTGATTCGTAGAAGCGCATGGTCTTGCCCTTCGTGATCCGTCCTGCGGCTTGGCCGACCTAGCTCAATGGTAGAGCACAGCTTTCGTAAAGCTGAGGTTCCGAGTTCGAGTCTCGGGGTCGGCTTTTGATTGGCAAGGAGTTACGCGCGTCGCCGTGTTGCGTGCCCTCGTCCTGACACCGTTTCTGACACCATTGGTCATTCCTAACCGATCCTTTCCACCACCGCTATCGCCTTCTGCAAGTCCAATTCAGCGTACATCTGTGTCACGTCCGCTTTGCTGTGGCCAAGGACCGCGCTCCCACGTTACCGGCATCTCATCGGAAGGTTCCCGCTTGTGCGACCCTGTGTCACAGGATAGCAAGAAAACAGCCAGGTTCCCGGTGCATCGGAATAGGAGCGGTGGCGTGAGTTCACGCCGATCATCGATGAGGCTCTTGGAAGTTGATCGTCAGGAAGGGCTGCAATCGCGCGACGGTACAAACAGGTCGGCCTTGACCTGGAAGTCAGCATGACTCTACGTCCTTCATGCCCCACGCCACGCTCTGTTCGTTCGCTCGTACACCGTCACCGTCGAATGACGCCTGCTCACCGCGCCACGTCGCGCTTCCGTGCGGCTCGCCTGCGAACGAAGGACAAGTGGCGCCGGGTGTGTGACAGTTTTGGCGGGGATGATCGACGTTGCGTAGACGGGCGACATCTTCCGCGTGCTGGTTCTGCTCTTTGCCCTGAAAGGGCACAATAGGACAGCCCAGGGCAACGCCTTGGGGTTTGGTGGGCGAGACGAAGGCAAGCCCTGAAAGGGCGGCATAGGCGTATTCCGCCCTTTCAGGGCTC
>JADFMZ010000172.1 GCA_022563615.1 Planctomycetota bacterium | reverse complement strand
AATGGTAACGAACCCGAGGTGGAACAAGGACGCTTTGGAATGGTTTAGGGCAATGCGGGAATCGGATCGCGAGGTCATGATTCCCGAAATTACTGACTATGAACTTCGTCGCAACTTGATCCTGGAAGAAATGGAGGCAAGCATCCAGCGGCTCGACAAACTGAAGGCGCTGCTCATCTATCTTCCGATCGACACCCGAGCAATGCTCCAGGCGGCTCAGTTTTGGGCTGATTCTCGAAGCAGACATACCCCCACAGGCCACCCCAAGGAACTCGATGGCGACGCGATCCTAGCTGCTCAAGCCAAGCAAGCGGGGGCAATAGTTGTGACAGACAACGTCGGACATTTGTCGCAGTTTGTCGAGACAAAAAAGTGGAGCGAAATGGGATTCGGGTACGACGACTAATACTACAGCACCACATGGCTTGACATCTGCACGCAAACTATTGCAATCGCAGGAGTTGCGTGGCAGGCACGATCGCCGCCTAATGGGATCAAGCTGACCGCAAGCCCGATTGCCTCAAACCCCGGAATTCATAGGGCGGATCACACCGATGCTTGGAGTCTGGCATCTGTTCTACGAAGCCAACCAGGCGGGTGGCACGCTCCACGCTTGCGTGAGCATGTTTCACGCACCCCAGCATATCATCGCCACGAGAACGTGGGCCCTGCCACACAGCCGCACTTCCCGACGCAGGCAGGTACGCTAGCCTCAGCGTTCGGTATGACATGCGCTAACTAGCGGCGGCAGGACTCGAACCTGCGACCTCGGGATTATGAAGCCCACGCTCTAACCAGCTGAGCTACGCCGCCGGAGATTAGCGATTGCATAATAGCGACCGGCCAATCCTGAGGGAAGCGACGCCCCGCCGGTTTTTCATTGGCAATTCGACACTCGCCGAGGCTACTTTGAATCCTTCACCTCAAATTCGGCGTCGATAACGGCTTCTTCCTTGTCTTTGTCCGTTTCGTCGGCGCCGCCGTTCGAGGAGGGGGCAGGGGCTTCGGTGGCCTGCTGCTGGGCAACCTGTTCGTAAACGATTTTCCCGATCGCCTGGGCGTCGACCATGAGTTGCTCGTGAGCTTTCCGGATGGCATCCGCGTCGTCCGACTTAAGCACTTCGCGCAAATGATTGATGGAGGCCTCGACTTTGGCGCGCTCATCAGACGGGATCTTCTCCCCGTGATCTTTGAGCTGCTGTTCCATCTGGAAGCCGGCGTTTTCAGCCTCGTTGCGCAGCTTGACGAGTTCAGCCTTCTTGAGATCCTCCGCGACGTGCGTCTCGGCATCCTTCTTCATCCGCTCCACCTCTTCTTTCGACAGGCCGTCGCTGCCTTCGATTCGGATCGACTGCTCCTTGCCGGTGGCTTTGTCTTTCGCGGAAACACTCAGGATGCCGTTCCGGTCGATGTCGAACGTGACGTCAACCTGGGGAATGCCTCGCGGCGCCGGGGCGATCCCGGTTAGGTTGAATCGACCCAGCGTGCGGTTGTCCACCGCCATCGGACGGTTCCCTTGCAGCACGTGGATCGTCACTTCAGTCTGGCTGTCCGCCGCCGTTGAGAACGTCTCGGTCTTGGACGTGGGGATGGTCGTGTTGGCTTCGATCAAGAGTGTCATCACGCCGCCCAGCGTTTCGACGCCGAGGGTCAAAGGCGTTACGTCCAGCAGGACGATGTCATCCCGATCCCCTGCCAGAATCGCGCCCTGAACCGCGGCGCCGATCGCCACGACCTCGTCGGGGTTGACGCTCCTGTTGGGCTCGCGCCTGAAAATATCCTTGCACAGCGCCTGGACGGCCGGCATCCGCGTCGACCCGCCGACCAGGACCACCTCGTCGATGTCCTTGGCGGTCATTTTGGCGCTTTCCATCGCTTCCATCACCGGCTTGCGGCAGCGCTCCGTCAAATGCTTCGTCATCTGCTCGAACTGACTCCGCGTGACGGTAATCTGCAAGTGCTTCGGTCCCGAGTCGGTGGCGGTGATGTAGGGCAGGTTGATGGAGGATTCCACGAGCGAGGAGAGTTCACACTTGGCCTTTTCCGCAGCTTCCTTGAGGCGCTGGAGGGCCATCGGATCCTCGCGCAACTCGACCCCTTCCTGCTTTCGGAAGGATTCAGCCAGATGGTCAACGAGCACTTTGTCATAGTCGTCGCCGCCGAGGTGGCCGTCGCCGCTGGTCGCCTTGACTTCGAACGTGCCGATCTCCGGGTCGATTTCGAGAATCGAGATATCAAACGTGCCGCCCCCCAGATCGAACACGGCGATGGTCTGTTCCTTGGTCTTGTCCAGACCGTACGCCAGGGCAGCCGCCGTCGGCTCATTAATGATCCGTTCGACGGTCAGCCCGGCGATCTCTCCCGCATCCTTGGTCGCCTTCCGCTGGGAATCATTGAAGTAGGCCGGCACCGTGATGACCGCACGATCCACAGGCTGCCCGAGATACTCCTCCGCGGTTTTCTTCAAGTCTTGAAGAACCATCGCGCTGATTTCCGGGGGTGTGTACTGTTTATTGCGGATGTCGACCTTAACGAGTTCCTCGGGGCCGCCGACGACCGGGTAGGGAACCGTCTTTTCCTCCGTGCTGACTTCGTTATGCCGTCGGCCCATGAAACGTTTGATCGAGAAGATCGTATTCTGAGGATTGGTGATCTGTTGGTGGCGGGCGATCTGCCCAACGAGGCGATCCCCCTTGTCGGTGAACGCAACGACGGACGGCGTCAATCGCGAGCCCTGGGCGTTGGTCAACACCTTGGGCGTATCACCCTCTACAACAGCTACAACCGAGTTCGTCGTTCCCAGGTCGATGCCAATAATTTTCGACACGGTGTTCTCCTTATCTCTGTGGTCAGAACCCCGCCGGACACGGAGTCGCGCGCCCTGGACGCGCCAGACGAGAAGAGGGGCATCTTACATGCCAGCTTCATTGAGGTCCGTAAGGCTCATAAACTATTGTTTTCGCATAGATAACAATAGCAACCTTGGATGGGTCCGCGTTACACTGCCATCCTGGCAGAGGGTCAGCCTGCGAAATTGGCACATCCGGAAGCCAACGAGAATTGGGTCAAAAAAAAGCTTGGGATGGTTGGAGCGGAGGCTACACTGGCGGGCTAAGAGCAAGCTTTGTTTTTCTGTAGCGGTCCAACGACCGTTTTTTCCGGAAGATTTCCCCGAAATGGCGATACACCATAAATGAGAACGCCGTATGGCCATTGAACCGTTTGAGACCGCCAAAGCCCAAGGGTTTCCCACCGTGCGGCAGCAGTCCGTCTTCATCGAAAACCGAGTCGGGCAGCTTCTGCGTTTGACTCGCTTGTTCGACCAGACCGACATCCGCATCGTTGCGGTCTCGGTTGTCTACTCCGTGGACTGCGCAATTTGTCGCATGATTCTGGATGACCCGGACCGGGCCTACGAGGTGCTCACCGACGCCCGGTTTCAGGTCAGCGAAGCGGAACTGATTGTCGTGCGCTTGCCGCACGGGAAGCGTGCCTTGTTGCACACCTGGGCCGCGCTGCTGACCGCCGAGATCAACATTCACTACACCTACCCCTTGCTGGTTCATCCCGGAGGCTCTGCCGCCATTGCGGTCGTATCCGACAACATGGAGGAGGCCATTCGCATTCTCCGCGAGCGAGGTTTTGAATTGCTCGACCACGCCGACCTTCGCGACGTGCGCTACGACTGAGCGACCGCGCGCGTCCTACGGGACGGACAGCCGCTCCGACCTCCCGGGCGGGCATTGCCATCGCTGGCAGAGACCCATGATCCCTCATAGGATGATACGCGACACGTCGCGCCCGGCGATCGACGTGCGAACCGGAGTTTTCGCAATATGGAAAACATCAACATCCTTCTGTGGATTTCAAGGTCGCTCCACATTGCAGCCGTCATCGTGACCATCGGCGGCGCGGCATTCCTTCGCTTTGCGCTGCTTCCCGGCGCCAAACAGGCGTTGGAAGAGGAGCCGCATCAACGTCTGCGAGAAGCCGTTCGGAAACGTTGGGCGCACATAGTCCGCGCCGGGATCGCTTTGCTGCTGGTCACGGGAACGATCAACTTCATCATCCTGGCCGTACCGCCCAAGATTGACGCCATCCCCTATCACCCCATCTTCGGCATGAAGCTTCTGGCGGCGTTCGGTGTGTTCATGATCGCGTCCGCCCTGGTCGGAAAAAGCCCGGCTTTCGCAAAGCTTCGCCGGAACGAACGAACGTGGCTCAACGTCCTGCTCGCCCTTGCAGCCGTAATCATTCTTCTTTCAGGGCTCCTGTCGCAAGTGCGTGGAGCACACTCCACCGCCGTGGATCGCCCCGAACCCACGACAACCGAAGTGGTTTCTCCGTAGCGTACCAAGGGGCGGGAAAGCTTCGATCAGGAGGCGTCGGCGAGCGCCGGTTTGCCAGCGGCAGAGGGGCTATTTGGACAGGATGCGGCTGAGGAAGCTGCGGCGGCCACCCGATGCCTTTTCTACGTCGGGGGGATGGGAAACGATCTTGCTGGCCATTTCGCGGATGGCGGTTCGAACCGGACTGTTGCGGTCCAAGGCGGCGATCGGGCGCCCGAAGTCAATGGAACGGGCCACGAACTGATAATCGTTCGGGATGCAGGCAAACACCGGTTTCTTGGTCATCTCCTCCAGATCCTTGACGGTAAGACGCCCGGATCGCCCCTCGCTTCGATTAATAACAAACTCAATGCGGTCATCGGGCACACCCATGCGCTGGAGTGCGTCGTGGTAACGTTTGGCATTGCGAAGACTGGGAACCAGAAGCTGGCAGATGACGATGACCAGATCGGCCTGGGCCAACGTGGCGATCGTGCGTTGGTCGAAGTGGCCCGGCAAATCGATGACCACGTTTTCGTAAATCGTCTTGAGCAGGTCCACGACGTGATGGATCACGTCGGGCGTGACCGCGGCCTCTTGCTCGATCATTTCCGGTCGTGACAGGATCGCCACCTTGCAGGGGAGCGACATTAGGGTGGACATCAACAAGGTTCGGTCGATCTGCCCGGAAGCCTCAGCCAGGTCGCTGATGTTGTACCGAGGCTCCGCATCAAAGTTACTGGCCACGTCGCCGAACTGAAGGTCTAGATCCACAAGAGCGCATTCGCGATCCACAAGGTTGCCGATCTCCAAGGCTAGGTTGCAGGCGATGGACGTCGTGCCCGACCCGCCGCTCGGCCCGACGATGCAGATGCATCTGCTTCGCGTGTTGCTGGCAAGTCTTCGGCTGGCAACGCGGGCCACCGCATTGGCCAGATCTTCCGGGTCAATCGGTTCGCAAACGAACTGATCGCACCCGGCCCTTATGGGCGCGAGAATCGCTTGAGGGTCCGACTGATGGCTGATGGCAATCAAGGCCACCTCTGGATGCCTGGTGGATACCTGGTCGATCACCGGGACCACTTCGTCCGGATCGGGGTCGAGGTGAAAAAAACACAGGTTGATCCCCGACTCGTCCAGCGCAGCCGCCAGCGTTTCCGGCGAATTGACGTCGGCGACCACCCTCACGAAGTTCAGCGCGCTGATCTGGGTCCGGAGTTCATTCGCAGCCTCAGGTTCGGTGTTGTAGATGCAGACGTGAAGTAGATTACTCATGTCCCGTCCCTATTAGGGCCGCAAGGGAAGTCCATCGCTTCCCATCAAGTTAGGTATCGGATGGATGCGGGGTTCAGTCCTTCCCGCCGTCTTGGGTAGCGCAAAGGAAGCGCAAAGATCATCTTTGCGATACCCTGCGTTACCCCGAAATCCACGAGGATTATCGGCTGCCGTTGTCGATCCCGTCTTTATTCAATGCCGTGTCCGGTCCTCAACGCCGTTTCTCCGCACTACCCGTTTGATCCGTTACACCAGTGCGGGGCGTGTCTTGGCGGACGGCGCTGCTCGGCGGACCACCCGCTCTACCGCGCCGAGGACTTCCTCCCCAACCTCTTCGGAGTATTCCTTGCGCAGCCGGCGCAGAGCCTGCATTGGCACGGTGGCGGCGGTCGGATCGTCGGTAGATCCCGCGGTCAGCGCATCGAGAGCTCGAACCGCGACGATAATACGAGCCCCCAGGGGCACCTCGACCGAAACCTCGTCCTCTTCCCCGTCGATCAAGCCGCCCGCCGCATCGTCTTTGCCGCCCAGCAATGGAATAGCGCCGTTCAGTACCGAACCGAGCGAGTGGACCAGATCGAGGCCGAGAAAAGTGTGGATCCCTTGTTGGCCCTGTCTTTCCGGGGTCGTTTCGAGCATGTCGACGGCCTTGCTGATCACCTTGGTGGTAATCTCTACGCTGCCCAGATCGTGAAGCAGCGCCCCGACACGGATGTCATCGACCTGCCTGCGAGACAGTCTCATTTCCTCCCCGACCATCTGGCACATTTCGGCGATGCGAATGGATCGTGTCTTGACCTTCGGATTGCCGCTTTGCAAATACTTCGAGACCACCTCCACGACACCGACGTAGGCTTCATGAAGCTCCTTGACCTTCGCAGCCCGTTCGTCACAGAGAGTTCCAACGAGAATCGCGGTCAATCCCAACGCACCGGCCCAAACGGTCAGCGCCAAACCCATCATCACGGGCGAACTGAAGGAGGCGAATCCGCTTGCGTTCCACGTGGTCGCAAGGGTTACGCACAACGTGCAAAACAACGCCAGGATTCCCGCACTCGTTCGACCCAGGAAATAGCCGCTGAGCACAATGGGGAGGAAATAGAGGTTGAGAACCACGATCTTGTACGGACCCATACGGTAGAGCAGAACGGTCATGCCCAGGGTCGCAATCAGCAACATGATCTCAAAGGTGTGGCGCTCTTTGGTCGCTTTCGTCATCATGTTGTCAGCTCTCCATTTCCTCGGCTCGGGTCATCACCAAACCCATGTGGATGCGACAGTTGAGCTGGCGCGCCCGTATCGCTCTGTCCTATTCTTCCGCGACCGCGGCAGTAGACACAGCGACCTCCAGCGCCGGCGCCGGCTTCGACTCGTCTGCTGTCCTGCCGAGTTCACCCCTTGTTGGCTC
>JADFMZ010000171.1 GCA_022563615.1 Planctomycetota bacterium | reverse complement strand
GCCGGCGATCCACGCAACCGATCAACCCGGAAGGATGCGGTCCGCCGAGGGCTCCGAATAGCGCAACTCTTTACGACGCAAGGAGTTGCGCACGATACGAGTTCGGGACTTTGCGCTGTACTGTTAGGGCGCATGGACGCCATTTCCTGGAGCGCCCGGCGGTTGGACTCGGGTTCTCGGCAGGCGTGATTCGAGTGCCCCCGTCGATTGTTCGGTTTGGGTTGGGCCGCCGACGGGTGAACGAGGACGGCGTTCGGGGTGACCGTATCGTCGGCCGTTCGAAGGTCCGAAAGTGACAACACGTGACATCGGAATCTGCTTGCCGTCCAGTGCAGGCTTGAGCGCTTCAGAAACCGGCCAAGGAAAACTCTGTCCGGCGATGGACTCGATAGACGGCCGTGTCCTTGTTGCTGAACACCATGCGCATAAGCGAGTCGTCGGCCGGTGGAGTGAATGCATGCGCATCCGCCAGAACGTAGTCGACCTGGTAACGATCGAGAAGATCGCGCGCCGCCTCCGCCGTCATTCCCGAGTAGAAACGGCTCAGGTCTGCAGCGATGGGTTCTATGTTGTACCAGGGAGCCAGGGCGACGGCGTATTCCAGAACGCTGCGCCGCTGCGTCAGCATCGATACGAAAATGTAATCCTCGAACTTCGGTTGCAAAATCACGGCATCAGGCGCCGTGGACGCCTCGATGTACCTACAGCAGGCGTGGAATCCTTCGCTGATGACACCGCTCGACACGCGCGTCGCCCATAGTGCCTCGCGGCGAAGCGCCAACGTGTTGTACACGGTTCCAACCAGAAGGCATGCGCATACGGCTGCGGCGGCCATCGTTCCATGCCGCATGGCGCCGCGCACGAGATGGCACAGTGCGGGGCCCATCAGCGCAAACACCAGTGCGCTGACTAAAGCCCACACGTGTATGGAAACGTTCCACACCCAGGCCTGATTCGACTGAACCGGAAACAGCACGAATCCCGCAACACAGCACGAAAGAATCAGCACAAATAGAAGGTCAAACAATTGCATCCGTGGGCGCCGCCGTGCGAACCCCCATCCCAAGACGAGGAACAACAAGACCAGTATGCCGATGTGAAAGCGATGGATGATGCAGATCGCCAGGATGGTGGGCCAGCGCAGAAGCTCGGGCATGCCGGCCAGTGTTTGACCCAACACCTCTTTGGCGGCGGAGGGCATAGCCAGACTGTTCCACCACCATTGCACGAAGGCCCACGGCGCCAGGACCAGCGATGCTCTGAGCTCAGCCCCCGACAACTCCACGTATCGGATCGCCGCCAGCAATCCCTGGACGCCGAGACACAGCGCGAGCCACCGATAGTCGCGCCTTTTCACCAACACTACCACAACCCAGAGCGCGACGGCCGGCGCGACGGCCAGGGCGAAATTCGCCTTGTACCAAAGCAAGAGCACCGACAGAATCGACGCCAGCAACAGCGGACCGCGCGGACGTTCCCGCTCTGCGGTTGATGCGTAGTAGAGACACAGCAGAACACCCGTCAGGCCGAAGGCGGTTGGATAGCTGTAGTGAAGGTAGCTCAGCCACCCCTTCGGGAAGGAGAAGCGCGCCGGCTCGACGAAAGCCAACATGCAGGCTGCTCCCGCCAGCGCCGCCAGGCGGCCAAAGCGCCCTACGAGCATGAGGTAGCAGCCCAGCGAGACCAGCAGATAACGGAACGGCAGGGCAATGTGGAAATAGGCGGTGATCGGATCCACGTCGGCGGCTCGCCGCATCATGTCGCACCACACGTCGGGCATGTAGTGGTAACCCCAATTCCCGGCATGCGCGATGGAAGGAGTGGTCGCAGCGGGTACGCCTCGCGACAGCTCGACGGCCCAGGAGGCGTGCTGGCTGTGCTCCGAGTGAGGCACGATGACGACCTGGCCGTCGCGCGTTTCCAGCAGCGTTGTTTGGAAGCTCCAGACCACGACCAACAAAAGCGTCAGCCACAGGATCGGAGCGTCCGCCGCGGTGATGAGCCGTCTTAATCTCGAGCCCGTCCGGCGGTGCCATCCGAGGGCGATCGGCGTACCAACTCCGAGCGCCAGCATCAACGGTGCGAAGACGCCCGACATCCCCACGCAGCAGAGCGCGTACCACAAGAAGGGAGTTACGAGCACACCTAGAAGCAGCGACGAGAGAAGCGTCTCAAAAGGTGTTGTGGAGGGAATACGAAACAGAAAACGTTGGGTGAGGTATCCCGGTACGATTCCCAGAAAGTACAGGGCCGCCACCGCGCGGGCACCGGCTACCGGTTCGAGCCCATGCCGGAGCGTGAGAAAAACGATCAGCAACAGCGGTGCGCCGACCAGCGACGCCATGGCGAACCACTGTGTAGGTCGGCGCGTGCGTCGATCCTCGATGGGAGTTTCCATACAGAGCCGATTCCATCCATGTCCCGTCACGGTCGTCGTGAGGGGTGGGCCTTGTCAGAGTGCGTCCTAAAAGTCCCCTCCCTCACGTTCGGGGCTGGGTTCAAAACGCGATTGGCATGGGTTCAAGGACGCACTCTTAGCAAGTGTTATCGGCTGTTCCGACCACGTGTTTCAGTGATGCGTCGGAACTACCGATAATACCACGTGCTGACTTTCCCAACGGCCCGTCCGTCACCGTCTGTTGAGATTGGATTGGAATGAAGGTTGTGATCCTATGTGGTGGTGAGGGAGCTCGTCTTCGACAGGAGACGGAGTTCAGGCCCAAGCCCATGGTGGAGATCGGCGGCAAGCCGATCCTATGGCATATCATGAAGCTCTACGCGCACCAGGGCTTTTGCGATTTCGTGTTGTGTTTGGGGTACCAGGCGTGGAAGATCAAGGAATACTTCCTCAACTACCAGGCCATGAATTGCGATTTCACGGTGCGCACCGGAAGGGACCGCGCCATTGATGTTCACGGCGTCCACGGCGGCGAGGACTGGCAAGTCACGCTGGCGGATACCGGCGAGCACAGCATGACCGGTGCGCGGGTGCGACGAATCCAACGGTATCTTCTACCGGGCGAGGACTTCATGTTGACCTACGGCGACGGCCTGGCCGACATCAACCTGGCTGACTTGCTCGCATTTCACCGCACCCACGGAAAGCTGGTCACGTTGACGGCTGTCCATTCCGTCGGGCGCTTCGGAGAAGTGGAATCGGACGAGCGAAATCTCGTCCGCACATTTGTGGAAAAGCCCAGGAAGCATGAGCGCAGTCGTATCGCCGGCGGCTTTTTCGTGTGCAAGTACGAGTTCCTGGATCATCTTTCCGAAGAGGCGGACTGCGTTTTGGAGCGAGAGCCGATGGAGCGGCTGGTGCGGGAGGGGCAGCTAGCCGCCTATCCCCACGATGGGTACTGGCAGTGCATGGACACGCATCGAGAATGGCTTGCGCTCAATGAGCAATGGAATCGCTCAGATGTTCCGTGGGCGGTATGGCGCAACCCATCACCCTCAACTCCGGACGATGAACCCATTCGTTCAGTCAGTCGTGATCGGGTGCCGTGCCTGCCCGTTCGCGGAAGAACGCAATTGGAACAGGGAACCGACCTGCCCACCGCTCCTTTCGGGGCGGAAAAAGCCGTTCGCAAACAACGCGTGTAAAGAGGCTCAGCAGGAGCTTCGCCCTCCCACGAAACAACCTCTAAATCAAAGGTCAGCGTTGGGCCTATTCTGAAAGAAGCTTGCGCAGCACGCAGGGCAGGATGCCGCCGTGGCGGTAGTAGTCCACCTCGACGGGGCTGTCGATCCTGGATACCAGCGTGATCGACCGCGATGCACCGGTTTGCGGATCGGTCAGGCGAACCTCCATGTTCTGGCGAGGCTTCAGGTCGTCACTCAGGTCGACAAAGTCGAAGACCTCCTGGCCGGTGATGCCCAACGACTCGCGGGTTTCGCCGCTCCTGAATTGCAGCGGTAGCACACACATTCCGATCAGATTGCTGCGGTGGATGCGCTCGAAGCTTTCGGCGATGACCACTCGCACGCCCAGAAGAAGCGTTCCTTTGGCTGCCCAGTCGCGCGACGATCCCGTGCCATACTCCTTGCCGGCCAACACGACCAGCGGCGTGCCGTCGGCCCCATATCGCTCAGCCGCGTCGAAGATGGACATCTGCTCGCCGGTCGGCAGATGAATCGTGACGCCGCCTTCGGTTCCCGGCGCGAGCCGATTGCGTAGGCGAATGTTGGCGAACGTTCCGCGCGTCATCACGTGGTCGTGGCCTCGACGCGAGCCGTAGCTGTTGAAGTCCGCCGGCTGAACGCCCCGCTCCTGCAAGTACCGGCCTGCGGGCGAGTCCGGATTGATTGCGCCGGCTGGCGATATGTGGTCCGTCGTCACCGAATCGCCGAGCATTACAAGCACGCGAGCGCCGGTGATCGGTTCGATCGGCGGGACGTCCTTGCCCATCCGCGTAAGAAACGGAGGCTCGTGAATGTAGGTGCTGCTCGATTCCCACCGATAGGTCTCACCGCCGGCACCGTCAATCTGATTCCATTGATCGTTCCCGGTAAAGACGGACGCATACTGCTCTCTGAACTTATCCGCCGTGACGGATTTCGATACGGCGGCGTTGACCTGGGCCTGGGTCGGCCAGAGATCCTTGAGGTACACATCTGCGCCTTCCTGGTCCTTCCCGATCGGTTCGGTGGTCAGGTCGATATCCATCGTGCCGGCCAGCGCGTAGGCGACGACCAGCGGCGGCGACGCCAGATAGTTGGCCCTTACCTGTGGATGGACGCGACCCTCGAAATTGCGGTTACCACTCAAAACGGCTGCGGCTACAAGCTCTCCCTCGGTAACCGCCCGCGCGACCGGCTCGGGAAGCGGACCGCTGTTCCCGATGCAGGTCGTGCAGCCGTATCCGACCAGATGAAACCCCAGTTCTTCCAGATAAAGCATGAGCCCGGCGTCCCGAAGATACTCGGTGACCACGCGCGACCCCGGCGCGAGGCTCGTCTTGACATAGGGCTTGACCTGCAAGCCTCGCTCGCAGGCCTTCTTGGCCAGCAACCCGGCGGCTACCATCACCGACGGGTTGGACGTATTCGTGCAACTGGTGATGGCGGCGATCACCACGGCGCCATGTGTCAGGCGCGCCGACCTGCCGCCGAGTTTCACGTCAACCGATCGGGCTACCTGCGTTTCATTCAGTCCAAACCCGCGCTCGGCCACCGGCGCGCGCAGCGCGGACGCGAACGAGGATTTCATGTGGGTGAGCAATACGCGATCCTGCGGTCGCTTCGGCCCAGCCAGGCTCGGCTCGACCTCGGCCAGATCAAGCGAGACCGTCTCGCTGAAGTCCGGCTCTGTAACTCCATCCTCCCGGAACAGACCCTGCTCCTTCGTATAGCGCTCGACTCGATCCACGAGATCATCGCTTCGCGCCGTCTGACGCAGGTAGCGCAAAGTCTCGCCATCCACGGGGAAAAAGCCCATCGTTGCGCCGTATTCGGGGGCCATGTTCGCCACCGTCGCACGGTCAGCCAGGCTCATCGTGCTCAGGCCGTCGCCGAAAAACTCGACGAACTTGCCGACGACTCCCTTTCGGCGAAGCATTTCGGTGACGGTCAGGACCAGATCGGTGGCGGTAGCGCCTTCGCGCAGCCGGCCCGTCAGCCGCATACCGATCACCTCGGGCATGAGCATGTAAACCGGCTGGCCGAGCATCACTGCTTCCGCCTCGATTCCGCCCACGCCCCAGCCGACAACGCCCAGGCCGTTGATCATCGTCGTGTGGCTGTCGGTCCCCACCAGGCTGTCGGGAAAGGCCAACCGAACCCCATCCACCTCGCGCGTAGACACCACGGATGCCAGATATTCCAGGTTGACCTGGTGGACGATTCCGGTGGCCGGCGGGACCACGCGGAAATTGTCGAACGCTTCCTGCCCCCAGCGCAGGAACTGGTAGCGCTCCTGGTTCCGCTCGAATTCGCGCTCGGTGTTTTTGAATATCGCCGCGACGGAACCAAACGCATCGACTTGCACCGAGTGGTCGATCACCAGGTCCGCCGGGATCATCGGGTTGATCTTTTTCGCGTCGCCGCCGAGGCGGGCCATCGCGTCGCGCATCGCCGCCAGATCCACAAGCGACGGCACTCCGGTAAAGTCTTGAAGCAATACCCGCGCCGGGACGAACGGTATCTCGCGATCCTGCGATCCGGGCGCGCCCCACGAAGCCAGCGTCCGCACGTCGTCTTCGGTGATGGTGAACCCATCCACGTTGCGCAGAACACTTTCGAGCAACACCTTGATGCTGAACGGCAGCCGGTGGACATTTCCCACGCCGGCGTCCGTTAGCGCGTCGAGCCGGAAGTATTCCAATTTCCCTTGCGACGTGGTCAGTGTCGATCGGGTTCCGAACGGGTTGCTTACATCAGTAGTAGTAGTCATGCCCACCCTCGTTTCTTTGCGCTAGATGCTCAGAGGCTATTCCCATCAACCCTTGTCCCACTTTTTGGGACAGGCTCTTACGGGAACGATCCCATCGGGACTATACGAACGCGGCCAGGAGGCGTCAAAAATCACGTAGGGTCTGCCACGCGGACCATCTTGGAATGATTCCGGTTAGTGGTCCGCACGGCGGACCCTACCCCCTGCTGTCGCGATATGCTCTCAGCGGACCTTCCAGTGGGTGCTGCCCTGAGCAAGCGACGAAGCGATGGAGGGTTGGGGGTTGGAGGTTAAGTGTGTGCCACCCGCCCGCGATCTGGCGCAGTTTGTCGTCGTCCGCGGCGGATGCCGGATGACGAGAACTCGAGCAGTTGCTATGCTATTCGCACCAAGGAGCACCGAGTTGTCGTACGCGTCGGTTGACAAGCTGCAGAAGATGCTGGCCACCGAAGTCTTCGGTTACGCCGCCGACAAGAAGAAGGCGTCCGGCCGTGCGCTGGGGACGTTGGTTGAGATCATAACTTTCTATACCTTGTGCGCTTGGAACCTTCGCGACGCCATCGCCATTGAGAGGCCGATCCCCGAATTCGCCAACCCCGATATCATCCACAACGTCAAGTTCTCGCTGCACCCG
>JADFMZ010000170.1 GCA_022563615.1 Planctomycetota bacterium | reverse complement strand
CCAACCACCGCCAGCCGGCCGTCGCGGATGACGACCTCGACCTTGCCGCTCTTCAGGTCGCGCGGCTTCACACCGAGAGCCCACCCAGCCCGCAGCCACTGTTCGGCGGTGATGGTGGAGTCGTCCGGCTGGTTGGTTCGCCACACCTTGGATTTCGCTCCGATCGTGATCTTGCTGCGCGAGGCTAGGAATGTTACTTATAAGAGTTTCGTCAGGCCTGGGCAACTGTTGAGGTTGGAAGTCACCTGCCGCGGCTTGTCGGATAGCGACAGTGATTTTTCCGGCATCGGGTATTGCGATCAGATGGAGGTGGTCAAGGGGCGGTTCAGCCTGCGACACGTTTCCGTCACCGATCAGGAGCGGCAAGGCCGGTCCACCGCCGACCGGATCGTCAAGGAAGCACGGGCGAGGTTTGCGTTATTGTTACGACGGCGCGACGGGGTGCCTTGCGCGGTAGTTGATGCCCCATCGCAGGATTCTCTGACCTGAAATCGTGGAGGCTTGTTTCGAATGGATTCTGATCGTGATGATGTTTTTTCGAAGATTCAGAATGTTCTGAGCGACGCGTTGGGCGTCGACACGGAAGAGGTGGTTTCCGACGCGACGCTGCAAGGCGACCTCGGAGCTGAGAGCATCGACTTTCTGGACATCGTGTTCCGGCTTGAGAAGGCTTTTTCGATCAAGATTCCTCGAGGGGAACTTTTCCCGGACGACATTCTGAACAATCCGGAGTATCTGGACGGCGATCGAATCACCGCGTCGGGGTTGGTAAAGTTGAAAGAGGCCCTGCCGCACACGGACCTGACCGAGTTCGAGAAGTCCCCCGACGTTTCGAAGATGGCGGACTTGTTCACGGTCGACACGATCCTCAAGTACGTGGAGGGCCGCCTGGCGGCGGCATGAGCTTCGGTTTGACGAACTCCTTTGCAAACAAACGCCGGTTGGACAAGGCGCACCCGGAAGGGCGTAGGCATGTCCTGGATCTGGATTGATCACTTTGTCGAGTTCGCATCGGGGCGTCGCGCGTCAGCCGTTAAGATGGTGACCGCGTCCGAAGGATACCTGCAGGAACTACCGTCCGGTGATCCCGTGTTGCCGGCGGTCCTGATGATTGAGGGAATGGCCCAAACCGCCGGCATCCTGGTCGGCGAGGCCAGAGGATTTGCCGAGAACGTGATTCTTGCCAAGATTAGATGCGCCCGGTTCGACGATTATGCGAAGCCGGGCGACCGGTTGCGCTACGACGCCGTGATCGATTCGCTCGACGATCGCGCGGGGGTCACCAGCGGAACGGTGTTCAAAAACGAAGCGCCAATCGGCCAGGTAGACCTGATCTTCTCGCATATCAACCCGGCAGACCGTTCGCTCGATTTGCCGGATCACAACTTCGTCTTTACGGAGTCCTTTATGAGTCTACTGGCGACGTTCCGAAATCACGGTGTCGAGAAAGTCGAGCAGCCCGGTGCAGGCTAAACGGCGGGTCGTGGTGACCGGATTAGGCGTGGCGTCCCCGATCGGCCTCGGCGTGGAGGCGTTCTGGGATGCGCTGCTGCGTAAGAGGTGTGGCCTGCGGCGTATCGAGGCGTTTGATCCGTCCGGCTTTTCCACCCAAATCGGCGGCGAGCTGCCACCGTTTCAACTGGGCGACCATATCCCGAAAACCTATCGCAAGAGCGCCAAGGTGATGTCGCGGGATATCAGGATCGCGGTTGTTTGTGCGTATTATGCGGTGAAAGACGCCGGCTTGAACACGCGATGCCTCGTGCAACGTGGGGAAGCCGAACAGACCAACCTGGACAGTCCGCGCTTCGGCGCCAACATCGGTGCGGGGTTGGTCTGCACCGATCTTGGCGAACTCACGGCGGCGCTGAGCACGGCTGCCCAAGATGACGGCACGTTCAGCCTCCGCCTGTGGGGTACGGAGGGGATGAGCAATCTGGCGCCTCTGTGGCTCCTCAAGTCTTTGCCCAACATGCTGGCATGCCACGTCACCATCGTGCACGACGCTCAGGGGCCTTCCAATACGATCACCTGCGGCGAGGCCTCCAGCCATCTTGCCGTGGGTGAGGCGTACCGCACGATCGCGCGAGGCGATGCCGACGTGTGCATCTGCGGTGGGGCTGAAAGCAAAATGAATCCGCTGGCCTTATCCAGGCCGCAGCTATTGGGGCGGCTTAACACTCAGGACAATGAAACGCCGGAGCGATCCTGTCGGCCCTTCGCACAGGACCGTCGCGGGATGATCGCCGCGGAAGGCGGTGGACTGGCGATTCTAGAATCTCTGGACCACGCCCGCGCACGCCGGGCGAGAATATACGCCGAGCTGATCGGCTTCGGCGCCAGCAGCAACACGCAAGGCTGGGCGGATCCTTGTCCGCGCGGTCTGGATGTCGCGCTGGCGCTGCGCAACGCGCTGAACGACGCCGGGATCACGGCGGATCAAATCGATCTGGCGGCTCCGTTCGGCGCCGCAACGCAGGATCACGACGCCTCGGAACTTGCAGGTTGGAATGATGTTCTTGGCGGCCGGCTCGACGACATTCCCGCGCTGACCACTCGAGGCGCAACCGGCAATAACGGGGCTGGCTCTGGTGCGATCGATTTCGCAGCCACGGTTCTGGCGCTTCATCGCAGCACCGTTCCGCCCTCGCTCAACACGGCTCCAGCCGATCCGGTTTCCCGCTTTCGTTTCGTCCAGGATGATCCCGTGGATGCGCGGATTGACCGGGCGATCAGTTTCGGAATGGCGCTTTCAGGAGGACAGCGGGCGGCGTTGGTCCTTCGGCGGTTTGAGGAGTAGCTCATGGAACGTCGCGTGGTGATTACCGGAATCGGCTGGGTCACGCCGCTGGGGCACGAGATCGAGTCGGTGTGGCGAAGGATTCTGGCCGGCGAAAGCGGCGTCGCCCCGACGACCTTGTTCGATGCGAGCACCTTCCCGACGCGTTTTTCCGCCGAGGTCAAGAACTTTGCGCTGGCTGATTTTCTCGGGGATGATGCAGCCAGACATAAACGCGCCAGTCGGAACACGCAGTTCGCACTGGCGGCTGCGTCGATGGCATGGAAAAGCGCGCGGTTGGCCGACTGTATGGCGCTTGATTCGACGCGGGTCGGCGTTTACCTCGGAGGCGGCGAAGGACCGGCCGACTTTATCCCCAGTGTCACCGCGGCGATCGCAGGATGTCGCGGCCCCGACGGGAAGATGACCTCTCTCGACTTCGTCCGGTGGACCAAGACCGCCTTGGAGGTCTTCGACGCCACTAGCGAGATGGAGCAGGAGCCCAATCTGGCCGGCGGGCATCTGGCGGTTCAGTTCAACGCCCAAGGCCCCAACCTCAACACGCTGACCGCCTGCGCCGCCAGCACCCAGGCGATCGGGGAAGCCATGCATGTAATTCGCTACGGCGATGCCGATGTGATTCTTTCAGGCGGCACGCACAGCATGATCCATCCTCTTGGGATCACCGGCTTTAGCCGCCTCACCACCTTGTCCACGCGGAATGACGCATGTCAAACCGCGTCTCGCCCGTTCGATCGTACACGCGACGGGTTCGTGCTCGGCGAAGGGGCCGGCGTGCTGATCGTGGAAGAGTTGGAACATGCCCGATGGCGCGGCGCGCCGATCCTTGCGGAGATCGTCGGCTACGGATCAACCGCGGATGCGTTTCGCATTACCGATGTACATGAGAACGGTCGCGGCGCGACTGCCTCGATGAGGGCAGCGCTGGCCGGCGCCGAACTGACGCCGGCACACATTGACTATATCTCAGCTCACGGCACAGGCACGCAGGAAAACGACGCCGTCGAAACGCTGGCTATTCGCAACGTCTTTGGAGATCGCGCCAAAGACATTCCCGTCAGTAGTGTAAAGAGCATGATTGGCCACTTGATTGCCGCCGCCGGCGCGGTCGAACTGATCACATGCATTCTAGCCATTCGCGACGGCATGGCCCCACCGACAATCAACTACAACACTGCCGATCCGAAATGCGACCTGGATTATGTACCCAACCAGTCCCGCCGCATGACGATTAACGCAGTCCTGTCCAACAGCTTCGGCTTCGGCGGCCAGAACACCACGCTGGTTCTAAGACGCGCCGAGTGATCTAAGAAACCCATCCCCCAAGCAGTCTTAGAGCCCCAGACGATTTGGATAAGAACTGGTCTGCTCCCCAAAACCTGATCCAGTTGTTATGAGAGTCCCATTAGCCCGGTGATCGGGCGGGAGGACTCTTGGATGAAACGGAAAAGACATAGTCCGGAGCAGATTATTCGCAAGCTCCGGGATGCGGATCGAATGTTGTCGGAGGGCAAGGACATTGCGGCGGTGTGCCAGGCCTTGGAGGTGTGCGAGGCGACGTTCCACCGCTGGCGCAACCAGTACGGCGGCATGAAGGCCAACGAGGCCAAGCGGCTTAAGGAATTGGCAACGGAGAACGGTCGGCTGAAGAAGCTGGTGGCCGACCAGGCCTTGGACATTCAGATTCTCAAGGAAGTGTCGGCGGGAAACTTCTAAGCCCGGCGCGCCGCAGGGACGCGGTGAACAAGACGCGTAAGAGGCTTCAAGATGTTTCGCAGCGTCGGGCTTGTAAAGTGCTCGGTCAACCGCGCGCGACACAGCGGTATGCAGTGCGTGAACGCGACGATGAGAAGCCGTTGGTTCAGCGGATGCTGGCCTTGGTTCGCCGTCATCCGCGTTACGGGTACCGTCGGGTTTGGGCGTTGTTGCGTCGCGACGGTTTTCGCGTGAACGTCAAGCGCGTGTATCGTCTGTGGCGAAAGGAAGGATTGAAGGTGCCGAGGAAACAGCGTAAAAGAAGGCGTTTGGGCCACAGCGGCAACGGATGCGTGCGTCATCGCGCAGAGTACATTAACCATGTTTGGTGCTACGACTTTGTCAGCGACCAGACGGTCGACGGGCGGACGGTGAAGTTCCTGACCATCGAAGACGAGTACACGCGAGAGTGCCTGGCCATCGAGGTGGAGCGTAGCATTACGAGCACGGAAGTGATCGAGACGCTTCGGTATGTGTTCGAGGTGCGCGGAGCGCCGGAGCACATTCGCAGCGACAACGGCCCGGAGTTCATCGCCAAGGCGCTGCGGGCGTGGCTGGCTGAGTCGGGCGTGAAGACGCTGTACATCGAGCCGGGCGCCCCGTGGCAGAACGGATTCAATGAATCGTTCAACGGGAAATTGCGAGATGAACTGCTCAACGGCGAGTTGTTCACGAGCTTGACAGAAGCGAAGTTGGTGACGGAGGATTACAGGTTGGAGTACAATCATCGTCGGCCACACAGCAGCCTGGGCTACGAGACGCCGGCGGCGTTTGCGGTCACGGTGAGTGGGCGGACCGGGGAGGTGGGTAAGGCGAGCGCGACGCCTGTTGGGCCAGGCTCCGCTACGCTCCGCCTGCCCCAACAGGCGATGGATGAGGAACAGAAACGGACACCGACTCTCATAGCCGCTGGTACATAGAATGGGGGCAGGTCAAGGGCACTACCGGCGGCGGGACTCGAACCCGCGGCCTCCTGATCCACAGTCAGGTGCTCTAGCCAACTGAGCTACACCGGCCTTTGATCTAAGAACGGCTAACAAAACGTGTTTCGAAGCGTCCGCGACACTCCGACGTTCGCGCAGGCCGTTTCAAAATGCCTGCGGCTCGGTTTTGTTAGAAGCTCTGGGTCTACTTAAGGTCAACAGCTTGGGGGTGTCAATCCCGACGCCCCGGCGAGGCTGTCATGACGCCGAAGGTCGCCGCCCCGGCCGATGGATGCGGACGGGCTTCTATGCTTCCGGTATCGACACAATAGGTTTGGGCGCCTCAGCGGCCGTGGGCTGATGGACCGGGGCATTGCTTTGGTCGAGCCGAAGCACGCGAGGGCGATGCCTCCCCTGCCTGGCCTCCGCCTCATCCAACCAGGCGAAGGACATGATGATGACCCGGTCGCCGGCACGACCGAGCCGGGCGGCTGCTCCGTTCAACACGATCTTCCGCGAGCCAAACGGCTCGGGAATTGCATAGGTCTCGAATCGATGCCCGTTGCTGATGTTGGCCACCAGCACTTTTTCGTTTGGCAGGAGCCCCACCGCTTCCATCAGCTCAACGTCGATTCCAAGACTACCCTCGTAGTTCAGGTCGGCCTGCGTCACGCACGCCTGATGCAACTTTGATTTGAGCATTTCAATTTTCATGGTTGCAACTCCGGCTTTGCCGGTCAGAGCATGATGGACGAACCAGCCGCCCACGGCATCCCATCGTGTGTCTGTTCGAGCTCTCCAATCATGCTTACTGAAAGATCCGATTCTCGCAGATTCCTTCGCCTGCGTCAAAACGAAGGCGTAAAGAGCGTGTGTTTTTCTATCCCGGTTGACGATCTGTTTCCATCGCGTTACCTATGGTCGCCCATGGGTGACTTCACGCCGTATCAGAAAAAGACGATCCAACGTTATTACGATCAACGTGGCCGGATCATGCTGGCCCGACTTCAAGAGCTCGTTACCGACTTGTATCTGGCCGAAACCGAGGCCAAGTGCAAGCAGCTCTGGTCGCGGGTTGAGAAAGCCATGAGCACGCTCAAGGTGTCTCCGAGGCTCAAGGAGCACATTCTCACGACGCGCAAGGTCGAGGTTCTGGCCCGCAACGTCCGCGACTGGCTCAAAGCGGCCGACTCGGAGACCTGAGGCCGCTACGAGCTAATCCTTTCATCCCCGGTATCACCGGTTTGCATCTGATGGAACAGACGGAGCGGCCCGCCCGGCTGGTGGTCCGCACGGCGGACCCTACGACTGAAACGATAGGGAATACTACGCCAACGGCGATAGGGAATGGGCGGGGACTTTTCTTTCACTCTTGTTACGCCGGATGCTGGACACCGGCTGCTCCATGGGTTGGCTGGACATCTCGCAAAGATGATCCTTGCGGTCCAATTGTTCATAGAACGATCGAACGCACGATCCGATCCGCTCCACGTCGCGCCGCTTCAACGAAGGGTGATTCGGAAGCCGGAGGATCCGTGCTTCAATATCCCGC
>JADFMZ010000169.1 GCA_022563615.1 Planctomycetota bacterium | reverse complement strand
GATGCGTCGGCTGCGCGGGTCGGCATCCATGCCCTTATTCCCAGCCCCGCCCCTCCGCGCGGAGCACACCCCTTCCTATATCGGATCGCGCATGGCCAATACGCCACCCCCCGCTAAACACGTACAGACGACGACATGGTAGCTGTTGTCGGTTCGGTTTGCAAACTCAGCCGCGTCGTCTCCGTCGAGATCGCCGCTTAGGATCGTCTCGAACGTTACAACATCGCGCGCGTCCGGATCAGCAGCGCCACATCCGGGGTAACCACCGTACAGAGCCACGCCGTCGATCAACGGAAAGTTACGCGTGCGGTCCCCGGTCCCGCGATCCGGCGTATAGATTCCTTCCGCGACGCGGATCGCATCGCCCGGATTTGCCGCCGCTAAGGCATCCTGAAGATTCCGATAGGCGGTGCACCACGTGGCCCCGTCCTGCCCCGGGCCGGTTGCGTTCACATCCACGTAAACCACTTGTTGGGCAGCGGCTGGATAGGCAACCGCGCACAGAACCAAGACAAGCAAGTGGACGATTCGATAGGGTAACGGATCACGCATCAGCCTCAGTGCCTCCAAGAAAGTCACGGCGGAAACAGACCCTATTGCATGCGATTGTACTGAAAGCGCCGAGGTTGTGCAAGCCTCAAAGCGCTCAATCGCGGGACCGGGCGAGACCGGCCTGACAACGGGAGCTTCGGCTTCAGCAGGGTTTCACCGGGGGTACGGCATCCTGCCTGCGGTACCGGATGGGTCGCTACCCGTCTGTTCGAGAAGTTGACCATCCAGTATTGAACCGGCCTTCAATCGGCGAGACGCACGGTCCACAAACTCGGGCACTGTTTTGAGCCTATCCCATTAACCCTTGTGGCTCCGGTTTTCAACCGGCGGCGCCGGTCTTCAACCGGTGAAACGCACGGGTTACAAACCCGTGCCACAGTTTTTGGGATAGGCCATTATTGGGATAAGCTTTGGGCCAAGAGGATCTTTGCCCTTACCGAGATGGGCTCGTGGCTCGCTGTTCAGCCTGGGTCATGGCCGAGCGGCTCGGGGCGATCCACGTGGATTTTTACGGCGATTTGAATTCGTTGCTCGCCCTTTTTTTCGATGCGAACCTGGCCTCGAATGCGATCGCCCACGCGCAGGTCAGCCAACGTGGCGGCAGCCCCGTTGATCATGATCTCCGTTTCCGGCGTGACGTTTCCCGTACCCAGCGTCTCCTGCTGTTGCTTATCGTTGTAGTAGGCAACGGTGATGACCCCGGTGTTGTCCGGGCCGCGCTCGATCTTCTCCACCGTGCCCTCCAGGGAGACGATTTCAAACTTTGGCTGCTCCTTGCGGCAGCCGACCAGCGCAAACGTGCACATCAGAAGGATTCCCAAGTTCCGAAGAGTTTTCCCGCCGTTCTGTGCCATGTTCATCACCCATTGCGCTCCGGAGTGCGTGCCCGACATACTCATAGATCAAACACTCAAATACACTTCACGGTAATGTATGCATGCGCGCACCGCAAGGCAAACATTCGCCCCGATCATGCGGGGCCGCCTGGGCGAGGCCCGGCGGGACCACCCGTCAGTTCAAGGTTGATCGAGCCGCAGGTGCGTCGTTCCTTGTTGTCGCTCGCGCAACGGCGGGCGGGACCGGTAGCTGGTCGCGTTGCTTGACGAAGTCGAAAGGTTTGGTGGCCAGCAGAAACGGACGATGCTGCGAGACGCTGATCAGAAGTGAGATCGACAGAAGACTGCTCAACATGCTGCTGCCGCCGTAGGAGACGAAGGGCAGGGTGATGCCTGTAATGGGCATCAGGCCCAGGGTCATCCCCACATTGATAAGAACCTGCGTGGCGATCAGCGTAATGATCCCGATAGCGAGCAATCGGCCGAACGGGTCCGTCGTGACCGATGCAATGCGCATACCCGCCACCACGATCACGGAATAGCAGGCGAGCACGACAACGCAGCCCAACAGGCCCCATTGGTGGCCGATGAGCGAAAAGACAAAGTCGTTGTGTCGATCGGGCAGGAGGCTGTGGGTCACGTAGGCCCCCTGACCCCAGCCCTGTCCCCAAAGGCCGCCGCTGCCGATGGCGTTCTTGGAATGAACCAACTGATAGCCGGAACCCGCCGCCCATTCCAATGCCTGCCGCTTTGTCGCCAGCGCCGCGTAGGTTTCGGGATCATGAATCACCGCCTGGCGTAATCGTTCCGATTGGAGCAGGACGGCGGTTACGCGTAGTCGCTGATACCCTTTGATTTGCCCCCAGGCGAGTGGCGCCATCGCCACTGCGATCAAGGCAATAATGCCAAGGTGCAGGATCTTCGCGCCGGCCGTGAACAACAGGGCAAACAGGAGAGGAATCAGGAGCAGAACAGTTCCCAGGTCCGGCTCGGCCAGAATTAGGGCCAGCGGGAAGATGGAAATCAGAAACGGCAAGAGCAGTCCGCCGAACCGGCGATAGTTCCTGCGGTAGCGAAGGTAGGCCGCCAGCGCAATCACATAGGTCAGCTTGACGAACTCAGAAGGTTGCACCTGAAATCCGGGAAGCTGAATCCAGCGAAAGGCGCCGTTGCGAGGTTCAACCATGCCGCCGAAAGTTGTGCCCAACATTTTCGCCAGCAGGAGCGGCACCAGCGCCAGAACCGCCAGTCCAAACAGAGCGTAGCCGTAACGCGCGATCCGTTGATAGCCGATTCGAAGCACGAGCGACGCCAGGGCCAGGCCCACCACGACGTGCACAACCTGCTTGGCAGCGTTGACCGGTCCGTCGTGACCGCGAACGTAATGCGTATCCGTGACGTAAATGCTGGCCGTACCCAGGGTCACCAACACCACCATCGAGACCAGCACGAGCCAACCGGGTTGCGTCAATGCGTGGATCGGTCTACTCATGTCCCACCGACGAGCTTGGTCGTAAAGTCGAAAGTCTAAAGTCAAGTTCGGCCTTTTGACCTTTGACCTTCGACCTTCGACCTTCGACACTACGATCGACCTCAAGGTTCTCGCCGAAGATTTCGAGCATTTCCGCCGCGACCGCCTTGCCGAGTGGGCCGCTGACACGGCCACCGCTGCCGCCGAACTCGATGAGCACCGCGAAGGCGATGCGCGGCGGCTTGGACCATTCAGCCCGACCGGCCGAGTCGGTCGCCTGCAAGAAGCCGGTAAACCAGGCGTGTGCGTGTCGCTGGCCGACCGGCGGTGGATCGAGAGGCCAATACCGAAAGGGCTTGACTTGGGCAACCTCGAACGTGGCGTCTGGGTGTTCTCGCCGAAAGCGTTTGATGGCAGGGCCTTGCGCCCCGGCGGGCACGACCGCCATGGAAGACTCACCGGATGCGTCGGTATAGGGGACGCGATAGGCCGTGGGCCAGGGATGCGCCGTCGCGCTTCCCGTTTTGCCCACCAGGGCGTAACGATCATGAACGAAGTGCGCGTACTGGTAGGCCGTGCCATCTACATCATTAACCACTCCGAACATTCCCCGGCGAATCGCCAGCCAATGCTCGGGCTTGGCGGGGATTATCCATTCGGGTGTCGGCTGCGACGAACGGATCAAAGTAGCCGGGCGAAAGCGACCGCTGGCGTAAGTGGCCATCAGGTTGGCCACCTGGAGTGGCGTCATGGACAGCTCGCCCTGTCCGATCGCAAACAGCCTGGCCGTGCCCGCCGTGGCGCGGAGATTCTTGGCGGTCATGAGCCAACTCGGCGTGGGATTGATGCCGACGTTTTCCTCGCGCAGGCCGATGCCGGAGGGACGGCCGATCCCCATCATGTCAAACGCGCTGCATAAGCGATCGACGCCGATCTGTTCGCCGAGTCGGTATAGAAACACGTTGCAACTTCCTGTCAGCGCCGCGACCACATCGATGGAGCCGTGTGCCTTGCGTTGATTCGTCCCATGAATCTGCCAGCACCGCCAGCGG
This sequence comes from Planctomycetota bacterium, assembly GCA_022563615.1. GTDB lineage: Bacteria > Planctomycetota > Phycisphaerae > UBA1845 > UBA1845 > JADFMZ01. The sequence continues at coordinate 3,125 of JADFMZ010000169.1, read as the reverse complement.
TCCGGGTGGTCCTCCAGGAGGTAGCCCGCGCAGGTGAGCTTGGTTTCAAGCGTAATCACGCCATTCATCAGGCCGGCGAGGCACACGAGGGGCTTGATCGTCGAGCCGGGAGCGTATCGACTGGCCACGGCGCGGAACCAAAGAGGCAACCGATCGGTATCGTCGCGTAGCGTGGGGTATAGCTCGGTAAAGCGATTTGGATCGTAAGAGGGGTAGGAAACGAGTGCGAGAACCTCTCGGGTGGGCACGTCCAAGACCACAATCGCGCCGCCGGACGAGGCCGGCACCTGCTCCACCGTCTCGCCCAATAGTTGGTAAAGGCGGCGTTGAAGATCGGCGTGCAGGGTCAGGGAGACGTCCTGTCCGTTCTGAGGTTCGACCCCCTCTTGAGTAGCGATTTTGCCTTCGCGATCCTGGACGAGCAGACCGCGACGCCCGCGCAGAAACGCCTCCGCCAAACGCTCCACACCGGTGATCCCATGCACTTCCTGGCCTCGATAACAGGCGAAGGGGTCATCCGCGTTTGGGTCGTGGGCGACGACGTCTGCATCGACCTGGCCGGTTCGCCCCAATACGTGGGCGAAGGATTCAATTTTTTCGGCGAACCGCCGGACGGACGCAGGTTGAACGTGAACCCAAGGATAGCGTGCGAAGATTTCCCGGGCGGTGATCTGTCGGTTTGAATCAAGCTCGGTCAGGATCGCGTGCGGTCTGGTCTCTTCCGCCACCGGTGCGTCGAAGCCGCGCCGGGCAGCCACACTCCGACGGATACGCGAAACGCGATCGAAGATTTCCAGGGCTCGCTCGCGCAGATCTCCGGTCGCCCCCCGTTCATGTTCGCGGGCAAACGCGTTGATGTCATCCCACATGGCCTCGCGGGCGGCGCGAAAGGCCCGCAGTAGCTCATCATCGGATTGTGTTTCCAGGAACCAGCCCAGACGTTTCCATCGTTTGGCCTGCGTCTTCGAAACATCAATATCGCCGGTTGCTTCGGCAACTAACACCGGATAGTCGATGGTCAGATTCCAACAGGGCTCTTCGCGCACGAGAACCCGACCCGTACGATCCAGAACCCTGCCTCGAACAAAGGGAAGCGTGATCGGATGATATAGAATCGAACGCTCGGCGCGCTGGCGATAATAGCCTGCTTGGACGATCTGAAGCTGACCGAGCCTCACCAGAATTACGATCAGCGCGACCCCGAACACCGTCAGGAGCACCTTGAGGCGTTGATCAAACACCGGTCCGCCCCATCCCGTGCAATCCGGCGTAGGTATACCGCCGACGGGGAATCCCGAACCAATGTGAACGCCGCAACAGGATCGCCCCCAACAACGGGGCCCACGCCGCCGTGTAGATGGAAGCCCACACTAGGTCTGCTGACGATTCCCACAGCGACGCGCCGCTCGGTCCGTACAACACCCGGCGAAAGATCAGCCAGGCGGCGCGAAGGATCAAAGAGACGGCCAGGGCCAGGATAAACTGAGTCAACGCGCGGTCGCGAAACAGATAGTCCCGCACCGCCACGACCAGCATTGCGGCCAGGGCATAGGAAAGGGCCAATAGCCCCAGGCGTTCAATCGTCATCAGGTCCGCCGCAATCCCGACGATCCAGCCGCCAAGAATCGCATCGCCCGAGGGCGCATACAGACCAAAGAAGATGACGACCACAAGAAGCCAGTCCGCTCGCGCTCCGAAGATTTCAAGGCGCGGTGCGACAGTGGATTGAAGGGTCAGGGCGGCCGCGACCAGGATCATAAACGTCAACCATCGCATGGTGTGTTATCGCGTTCGGCGGTTTCCTGTGGCCTGGGTCGGCGCCAACGCCGCCGGAAGCGTTCGGGGCCGACTTTTTTCAAGGATGTCCAGAATCGCCCGGGCCGCCGAAACCTGCACGCGCGGATCCCTCGATTCCTCAAGCATTTCCGCAAGTGCGGGCAAGGCGTCGGCTTGTCCCATCGCCCCTAAGGCTGCGGCGGCCAACTGCCGGCGCCGAAGTATCTGCCCCTGGGGCGGATCCCGGGCATCTCTAAGCAACGGTCCCCTAGGCCGCAGGGCGCCCAGCGCGATCTCGAATCCTTCAGTCGATCCCAACAGTCCCAGCCCGCGAGCCGCCGCCAACCGTGTCTCGATGTGCGGCGCGGTCGCCAGTTTATATCGAAACGTGTCCTGATACACGGGGTGGCCGGCTGCCGCCAACGCGTTCAGGGCGAACACCTCTTCGGATCCGACGCCGGTGTTGGCCATGAACGCCAATTCCTGAGAGGCCTCGGCATTGCCCAGCCGTGCCATCGCCTCCAAAGCATGTTGTCGAACGCCGGCGTCAGCGTCCTTCATCGCTCGCGCCAGCACCTTGATCGCTCCAGGCTCCTCCAGCATTCCCAAAACCAAAGCGGCGTTGCGGCGGACCGCCGGACTCTCGTGGTTCAGCAAAAAGGTTGCAATCCTGCCCGTACGTTGTTCCTGGCCGAGGCGATGAAGGGCGAACAGGGCGGCCACTTGTACGCTGGCATCGGGATCGTTGAGGGCCGCGTGTACGGCGTTACTTGCCACGCCGTCCCGTCGGGCGCCGACGGCCACGCAGGCGGCAAAGCGAACCGCTGGATGGTCGTCCATCAACGCCGATCGCAACCACGGGAGTCCTCGTTCCTGTCCGCACGTTTCCAAGGCTTCGACTGCCTCAACGCGAACGGCTGGATTGTGGGGGTATCGTACCGCAGCCGTCAGGTAATTCAGAGCGCGAGTGCGAAGAGCGAGGCGATCCACAACGCCCCCTGGCGAATGGGTCGTGGCGCATCCGAACAGCCCCAGGCCTACGACGGTCAACATCGCCAGGGTTAGACCGGTGCGCAGAGGTGCAGAGCCTATCCTGAAAAGTGTGGCACGGGTTTGCAACCCGTGTGTTTCACCGGTTGAAAACCGGTGCCCCATAGGTTTATGGGATAGGTTCTTAGTCGGAAGGTCAAAAGTCAAAAGTCGAAAGTGAAATGTCAAGACATTAAGACCTTTGACCTTTGACTTTCTGGCTTGGTTACGGTTGTGTTTCATGGTTCCGGAGTCTTCACGAGTCTGCGCAAAGATCATCTTTGCGCTACCCCGTCCTGGGCGGCGGCCCGTACGCGGGC
>JADFMZ010000168.1 GCA_022563615.1 Planctomycetota bacterium | reverse complement strand
CTCCATGCCGGGTCTGAAATTGCAAGGTTTTGGTCCATCGTCCACGACTTCCTTGCAAAGTATACCACCAATCCAAGCGCTTTTAGACCGAAAATATAGCGATTTGGAGAGTTTCTCAGGGACGACTCCGTAAGCTTGTCATGGGCAAGCGTCGAAGCGACTGCAAAGATCAGGCTTGCTGCGTGTTGAGGTCAGATGAGGCAGAGGTGGGCGCTATCCGATCACATCGAGCAGCCGCTCGGCGGTGCCTGAGAGCCGTTCGGGGGTTTCAAAAACGCCCCGGGCGATCTGTTCTCGGATGGCATGAATACGGGCCAGACTCAGGCTGGATGTTTCAACGGTCTCTAACGGCGAACTCGCTACGCCTGACAGCTCGACCGTGTCGCTTGGATCCAGGTAGGGCCTTGGAGAGGCGGGCGTCGGTTTGTGCATGGCAGGTACGGACGTCAAGGCTGGCGCCGTGATGGGGCTGATCGTATTGATAATCGTAGCCACGTTTCCTGATCCCTCTTTACCGGACACCGGAGTCAAGCAAACCGCCTACAGGGCGGAGCGATGTACGTGAAGACTAACCCAAACCAGCCTGCCGGACATCGCCGCCCCCTCCCTGGCCTCCCGGCATGGACAGGCCTTTGCCGGTTCACCGAAGTCATGGACGCCGCCCAGATAAGAAACGTTATTGGGCGTTCCAACACTGCGAATCACCAGTCGCTTATCCGACCCCAGGCGAAGCCACCCGCCGTTCTTAGTATCGTCAGACTGGTTTTCGGAGCTTGAAGCAAAATGGCCGAAGGTGCCGCATAGCGGTCCCATTACACAACATCTTGCAATGCAAAGGGCCTATCCTAACTATATCTAGCGTAGCTGGAGTGATTGGTCTCCATTTCTGGAGGGCGACACCCGAATCCTTCACCACCGGGCGGGACCGGGCCACCGGCCGTGCTGACCAGAGCCGAGGCTGGAACGTGGTCTGGAACCCTTTGACCTTCCGTTCATCTCCTTTTGGCGCCGAACACATCCAACTCGGATGAGCGAATCTTGATCGTCTGCCCACGTTCGTCTTCGCCGACGCATTCAATTTGGTCAGCAATCAGGTGTGGATCACCGCGCACGACGATCACCTTTCCGGTTTCCAATTCGACCCGATGAATTTCGGCGCGCTTGCGGTTGAGAACCTGAAAGGCCACGTCGCTGGCGACCGTGACGATCACCCGACACACTTGATCGTTATGGGCGGCCAGTTGGATCGTGCGCATCACGTCCAGGATCTGCGACTCGGGCATCTTGACCAGACCGCTCCCTCGACAGTGCGGGCAGTCGAGGTAGGAGTTTTGCTTGATGGAGGGCCCCTGCCGCTGTCGGGTGATTTCGATCAACCCAAACGCGCTCATGCGCAGTACCCGGGCGCGTTCTTTATGTATTTTCAGAGCGTCGCGAAGAGCGCGTTCCACGGCGCGCTTGTTCCGATCCAGCCTCATATCAATAAAATCGCACACGATCAGCCCGCCTAAGTCGCGCAGTCGCAATTGACGTGCGATTTCCGCCGCCGCCTCCACGTTGGTGACCACCGCGGTCTCCTCCGCGTCGTCAGGGCGACGGTATCGGCCGCTGTTGACGTCAATCGTGACCATGGCCTCGGTCGTGTCGATGACCAACGAGCCGCCCGATGGAAGCGGAACCTGCCGGGCGCTGATCCGCTCGATTTCCTGTTCGATGCCCAATCCGTGAAAGAGCGGTTCGCGCCCAGAGTAGATCTCGATGGTGGGTTTGGCTCGGGGCGTGGCAATGCTCATAAAGTCGCTGGCGCGCTTGGCCGCCTCCGCATCGTCCACGATGAGCCGCGTGAAGTCACTCGTGTAGATGTCACGCAGGGTGCGCGTGATCAAGTCCGACTCCTGGTAGACCTCAATGGGCGAAGCAAGTCGCTTGATCCGGTCTCCGACCGTCTTCCACAGACGGAGCAGATAGTTCAGATCGCGCTGTAGCTCACGCTTGGTCTGGTCCAAGCCGGCCGTTCGCATGATGAACCCGATCCCCGAGGGGAGATCCAATTCGTTGAGCAAGTCGCGCATGCGGCGGCGGGCTTCGTCATCCTCAATCTTGCGTGATACGCCGTGCCGGCTCATCCCTGGAAGCATCACGAGGAACTGACCGGGAATCGAGAAATAGGTGGTCAGGGTAGGCCCCTTGGTTCCGAAACCCTGCTTGATGATCTGGACGATCACCTCTTGCCCGCGTCGAAAACATTTTTGAATGGGGGGGCGTCGATGGCGCGGTATTTTTCGGCCCACCTCTTCCACTTCAGCATGATTGGGAAAGTACTGCGGCTGAACGTCGGAGATATGCAAGAAACCTTGTTTGGGCAGCCCGAAGTCGACAAAAACCGCTTGAATGCTCGACTCCACATTGACAACAGTTCCCTTGTAAATGTTGCCTACAAGGGATTGCGTCGTAGCTCGCTCGATAAAGAGTTCTTCGAGCCGACCCTCATGCAGGATCGCAATACGGCATTCGTCATCACCGGAAACGTTAATGACCATGGCGCGCGAACCGGGCACGTTCAATTTCGGGTGGTCGATCTCAAAATCCTTGAACTCCGTCGGTTCCGACCTGGAAGGCGTCGCTCTAGCCTTGGGGGAGGGCGCGTCCTCTGTCGCGGTCGCGCTCGCCGCTTTCCCTCGACGCGAACGCGTTGCCTTTCGGCGCGGCTTGGCCTCTGCCGGCTCCTTCTTCGTCGCCCGGCTCTTTGCAGAAGCGGTTGGGTTCTTCACGGCGTCTTCATCCCGGGGGGCGGTCTTGTCGGACGTATCTTCTGTAGATGGGTCCGCCGGTGGGCTCGTGGTTGCACTTGCAGGCGGTTGGTCTGTTTCCTGCTGCGCGGGGGAAGCCGTCTGCGCACGCCGTCGCCGCCCACCGCGCCGTCCCCGGCGCCTGGGTGCAGCGCCTCGGGTGGCAGTGGGAACGTCTTGAGCCGATTGAGCCTCCGCCGTGGAAGGCTCTTCCCTGGCCGGTGCAGAACGGATTGACGCCACATCCACCTGCGTCGGCAAGCCTTTGGGTGCATCCGAAGTCGACCCATCCGCCGGTTGGGCTTGATCTGTGACAGGCAGGTTGGATGAATCACCGCCGGGCGGCTGTTTCTTCGCCGTGCCTGCAGCCCCGCGCCGGGGACGGCGCGCGGTTCGCTTGCGACTGGTCGGCGCTTTTTCGCTTTTCTGCGCCGGCGTTTTCTTTGGTGTCTCAGAGGTCATGGATGCGTGATCGATCGCGTCTATCGCCATTGGATATCCAAACGTCGGATTTTGTGGTTGATGGAACGGGCACCATACCCCAACAGTTCGGCCAACTCCGAGGGTCGGGCCGTGCCGTTGCCAGTGACCCGAAGCGTGAACTCAACGGCAGCGCCGTCGATGTGCATCTCCAGGAGGTATGGACGAATGTCAATGGTTCGAGTGCTCCTGGCCTTCGGATCCTTTCGCACAACCGGGAGCGAATCAGCCTGAACAATCCGGTCGATTCGTTCCTGCAAATCATCCGGTGCGGATTCGTCGAGGGCCAACCGATACCGGACCCGGTCCGGTTGAGGCTGTTCTCCGGGCAACATCCGCCGCGCCTGGATCAAGCTGATACCGGCTGGTGTCTGCTCCTGGAGCCTTTTGAGTATGTCGGCCGGATCGATCCAATGCTCTGTTTCGATGAGGATCGCGTCGGCGTCGGAGGCCACGCCGACCGGCCTGGGTAAAGGGAGGGCGATGCGCGGCTGAGGATTGAATCCTTGCGAATACCGAACCGGCAAGCCCGCCCGGGCACATGCCCGACGAAAGAGGCGAACCGTATCCAGGTGCGAAATGAATCGCAAATCGCCGTCGATACGGAATGTGAGCATGAATCGAAATCGCTCGTCCTGCACCTTCGCGGAAGATTTTTCTGGAACTGCGTGTTCGCGCTGTGTCCCACGGGTCGGGTCGGCGGATCCATTCCCGTTTGTCCATGAGGGCGTCTGTATTCCCACGAATTCATGCTCCCGTGCAAGACGGGTTGTAACGCCAGTCAAATGGGATCTCCGGGCAACATCTTCCTCGTCTCGCTCCGAAGGTAATTCGTCACCTGCCCATCCGTATCAAACCCCAAGGCGCGTCGGGCCACCCGTTGTGCCTGGGGTAGGGTCACTGCACGGATCAACTTCTTGATCTCCGGAATGTTGGCCGGCGCCATCGACAACGTGCGTAGCCCCGCGCCCACCAGGAACATCGTGTACAGCGGCTGGCCCGCCATCTCTCCACACAGACTACAATCGACTCCCGCCTTTGTACATGCGCGAATAGAATCCCTCAGGGTCCGCAGCACCGCAGGGTGCGAAGCCGAAAACAGCGTACTGACTCGCTCGTTTCCGCGATCCACCGCCAGCAGGTACTGAATCAGGTCGTTGCTGCCGATGCTGATGAACGCCACCTCCCGGCAAAACTCAACCACCTGGACGGCTGCGGCGGGAGTCTCCAACATCATGCCGATCGGAATCTCCCGGGCCACCGGCAGGCCGACTTCTTCCAGATCCTCCATCGCGTCGTGCACAGTCATTTTGGCTTGACGGTATTCCATCAAGCTGTTGATCAGAGGGAACATCAAACGCACGTCGCCGTGGACTGCGGCCCGAAGAATCGCCCGAAGCTGAACTTTGAACAGATCCAGGTTGCGCAGGCTGTAGCGGATGGATCGCAGCCCCAACATCGGATTGCGCTCTTGTTCATACTGCCGCTGCTGCGTGTATTTATCAGCCCCGAGGTCGAAGGTGCGGATGGTCACCGGACAGTCGCCGGCGCCGCGAATCGCATCGCAATAGGCTTCGTACTGCTCCTCCTCCGAAGGCGGCTCTTGCTTCTGTAGAAAGAGAAACTCGGTGCGATACAACCCGATGCCGTCCGAGCCCTTGGCCACGCCGACCGCCGCCTCTTGCGGGAACTCGATGTTGCTGTGCAGCAAGATGCGGCACCCATCTCGAGTGACCGCGGGCAAATCCGCTAGCTCATCCAACTCGTCGGTCAAGCGAATGTAGGCCGTCTGCCGCGCACGATATTCCTCGAGCGTGGTTTCGTCGGGGTTGGCGATGACCAGTTGGTGGATGCCGTCGATGATGACCAGATCCCCGCCGCTGACCCGTATGGAAATATCGTTGAGACCGATGACGCCCGGTCGCCCCCAGGATCGAAGCAAGATGGCCGTGTGTGAAGTGGCGGCCCCGGCATCCAGGGCCACGCCCACAACTTTCGTGTTGGCCAACTGCGCAGTCTGGGTAGGAGTCAGATCATGAGCGATGAGAATGACCGGTTGGGTCAGATGATTGATGTCCTCGCGTGATTCTCCCAGGATGTGCCGCAGAAGCCGGCGCTCGATATCCTGGACGTCGCGCATGCGCTCGACAAGCAACGGGTCGGTCATCTGCATAAACCGCCTTTGATAGTTGCGCATGACCGTGCTGGCGCCATAGGCGGCTGAGGAGCGTTGTTCGCGGATGAGCTTTTCGATACCGCTTCGTAGTGCGGGATCCTTCAGGACGCCGATGTGCCACTCGAAGACGTTGGCGGCGTCACGTCCGAGATGATCATTCAGCCACTCCTCCTGTTTCCCCAGCTCCTCAATGGATTTGTGGAACGCCTCGTCGAGCAGCGCGATTTCTCGGGGAACCTCACCCTCGGGAACGGTCCGGTAGGGAATCCGGTACTCTTCCGCTTCGAGGACGACGGCCTCGGCGATGGCCACGCCGGGGGCTACTGATATGCCTCGAAAAATTTCCATGCCACACGCCGCCACACACCTTGTCGGTCGCTCACCGTTGGGCTACCCGCGCCGGGTTGCATCCGCGTCGAATCCGCCTTCGACCAGTGCCGACAACGTGGCGACGGCCTCGTCCGCGTCAGGTCCAGATGCCTGAATCCGAAGCTTGGATCCTTGAGTCGCTTCGAGAAGCATCATCTGCATGGCGCTCTTGCCGTCCACGGGCTCATGGCCTAGCGTAAGGTTCTCTACCTGGATCCTCGACTGAAAGGTCGACGCTGCGTCCACAAAGCGCATGATCGGCCGTGAGTGCAACCCTTCCGTGTTCGGTACGGTTACTTCACACTCAGCCTCGACCTCGCCCTGCAACACTTGCGGCCCACCCTTCCGTTCCATGGCTTTCCCGTCGACAAGGATCCCGTTCATCAGGGGCACTACTCGCTGCGCAACTCATCCGCCTCCTCGATCAGTTCGACGATCGCCTCTCGCGTTTCAGCCTGGCGCAGGAAACGGCGAAAGTTCTCACGCTGCAGGTAGCGGAAGATCCTCTCCATGGCGGCCAAGTGCTCGTCCGGGGCGTTGGCCGGGCTCAGCAGCATCACGACGGTGTACACCGGGGCGCGATCCAAAGCGGCAAAGTCGACGCCGCGACTCGAACGCCCGATCGTAGCCGTTAGTTGAGTCAGACAATCGTGTTTGACGTGGGGGACGGCTACACCCTTGCCGAACCCCGTGCTTCCCTGGTTCTCCCTCGCAATTGCCGATCGGGCCAGCGCTTCAACATGCTCCGCGTTGATCGCACCATGATCCGCCAGAGACTGCAACAGCTCGCGGATAACGCCGTTCCGGTCCGTCGCCTGAAGCTCCGGGATCACCGACGGAGCATGAATCAGCTCGGAAAATTTCATTTCAGATTCCCGTCAAGGCCTCTACACTAGTAGGTTTCGCGGCCCGCATTCCATTGGATCCAATCCCCAGCGCTCGCAGCGCCGACTCGCCCTACGTCTCATCAATGATGCAACCATCATTAGTGATGCAACCATCATTAGTGATGCAACCATCATTCCGACCCGAGCCGCAGGCTTCAGCCTGCGCGATTTCACGATTTCCTGTGACCGCGCGTCATCTGCGCGGGTTCGCGCAGGCTGAAGCCTGCGGCTCAGAGGGTGATCGAACTTGTGAAACGCGGAGCTATGTCTCACCGCCTCGCTCACCCTTTGTGCCCTGTTTTTGGCTGATGTTTTTTTCTTTTTGTTTGGTGAACTG
>JADFMZ010000167.1 GCA_022563615.1 Planctomycetota bacterium | reverse complement strand
CCAGACCTTTATGCCGCCTCTCATCGGCGCTACGCCGCAACATGGCGATACGCTCGTAACGCAACTCCGCGAGAAAGGCATCGGTGCCAAGGCAGGCCTCGCCTGCATTCACCAGGAGCCCTGCTACGCCGACGCCTACCCAGGTGTGTTACTGCCCAACAGTGAACAACTCAGCGAGCAAATGCTCCTGCTTCCACTCTTCCCACAATTAACCGAAGAGCAACAAGACCGCGTGATCGAATCCGTGTGCACCATCGTCGATACAATGTGCGTAACTCCCAAGCCCGAGCGTCGGCGGTCTTTGGTCTGATCGTGGTGCCGTGCTATGGGCGGCGCGGGGGCTTCTCCTTGTCGAACGTTTTCTTCTTGCGCAGCGTGTGGTGGTAATGCTGGGCGAAGCGGTGGGCCTCGTCGCGCATGTGCTGCAACAGACGCAGCGCCGCGTTGTTCCGAGCTAATCGAACCGGCGCACTTTTGGCCTGGATGTAGACCTCCTCTTCCCGCTTGGCCAATGAAATCACCATGGGCGGGCGAAGCTCCAGGTCGCTGAACGCTTCGAGCCCGGCGTGCAGTTGACCCAAACCGCCGTCGATCAGGATGACGTCCGGGTAGAGCTCCTCCCCCTCGGCGGCGTAGCGGTAGCGGCGCATGATGACCTCGCGCACGGCTGCGTAGTCGTCCACGCCCTCGACGGTTCTGATGCGAAAGCGGCGGTAGGCATTCTTGAACGGCCGGCCGTCAATAAAGCAAATCAGGGAACCGACCGTATCCGTTCCCTGGATGTGGGCGATGTCGATACATTCCATGCACCGGGGCGGGGCGTCGAGGTTTAGCAGGTCCGCCAATCGTTCCAGCCCCCGGCTCGGATCGATGAAGAAGACTTCGGGTTGCACATCTTCCTGCACGTCGCCGGAAAGCTTGAGTGATTGGATGGCTGCGATCTGATCGCGCAGCTTGGCGGCGTCTTCAAAACGAAGATCCTTCGAGGCTGATTCCATCTCTCGCGTCAACTGGCGGACCAGAACGCTGCCCTTGCTGTTGAGAAACCTCTTGAAGCGGTCGATGTCCTTGCGATACTCTTGCTTGGGTATCAGCGCGGCGCAGGGGGCTGTGCATCGATCGATCGCGTGCAACAGGCATGGCCTGAAGAATCGCCGGGCGTCGTCTCCCTCGTGAATCTCAAGCTCGCAGGTGCGAAACTTAAACGCCCGTTGCAAGGCGTTGACCGCATCTCGAATCGCCGACGCGGAGGTGAAGGGCCCGTAGAGCTTGCTGCCCTTTAGGCGCGGCGTGCGCGTGACGTACACGGCTGGAAAGTCGTCACCGGTTGTGATCTCGAGGTAGGGGAAGGATTTGCCATCTTTGAGCATGGCGTTGTGCGGCGGCTGGATGTCTTTGATGAGGCGGCTTTCCTTCAGGATGGCGTCCACCTCGGTGTCGCATTCGAGGAAGTCGATTTCGCGGACCTTCTCGATCATGCGGCAGATGTCGGGGCCTCGTGTGTTGAGCAGATCCGCCGACGGCTGAAAATAGCTGCCGACCCTCGATCGCAGATCCTTGGCCTTGCCGACATAGAGCACGCGCCCCTCGGCGTCTTTCATCAGGTAGACGCCGGGCGTCTTGGGCAATTCGGCGATGCGTTTCCTAAGCGTGTCGAGCATCCGGTCGTCCATGTGGATCATTGTAAGCGCGGTCGGGGCTGGATAGAAACGAATCGGTGTGACGCGTCCTGCCTGTGGCGAGGAACCCTTGAAGCACCATCACGCCTCAAATTGTGGGGGATGGGCAGCGCCATGCCTCCGTGTGCCACTGCTTTCAAGCAGTGCCCATGGAGGTTTTCGAGAAGTTCGTGCAGCTTTTGCACTGCTCAAGAGCAGTGGCACACCCACAAATCGATGCGGGGCACATCATGCCTGTGGCGAAAAGGGGGCTGCTCAAGAGCAGTGGTACACCCGCAAAGCGATGCGGGGTACACCATGCCTGTGGCAACAGGGGGCCGAAGCGTCGATCGCAGGTCACGGGGCTGTTGGGCCGTGCGGACATCTCTTTACAAATTACTGACCGATCTCCTCTTCATCCCAAGGCGAGGCCCGACCCGTCGATTGCAAGGGCGTGCTCGGGTCGATATAGTGAGTTCGCTTGTCGGGTTGGAAGTTTCGGCTGTCTGACGTTGGCCGTCCCAACCAGCGGGAATCGCATAAGAGAAAGCTAACCGTTGTGATTATCGGTGTACCGAAAGAGAGCAAGACCCACGAATACCGCGTCAGCATGACGCCGGCGGGCGTGGATGAACTAGTGGATCACAAGCATACCGTAATCATGGAAGCGGGCGCCGGCGTCGGCTCTGGCCTGACCAACGATGAATACGCAGCCGTCGGTGCGACCATCGTGGATACTCCAGGTGAGGTCTTCGCCAAGGCCGACATGATCGTGAAGGTCAAGGAACCCATGGCCCCGGAACGGGCGATGATGCGCGAGGGGCAGGTCATGTTTTCGTACTTCCACTTCGCGGCTGACCGCGAAGTGACCGAAGGCGTGATCCAGAGCGGATCGGTGGCCATCGCGTATGAAACCATTACGGACCGCCAAGGCCGGCTTCCGCTGCTGACGCCCATGAGCGAGGTGGCGGGGAAGATGAGCATTCAAGAGGGGGCCAAATACCTGGAGCGCCCGATGATGGGTCGGGGAATCCTGCTCGGCGGCGTGCCGGGCGTGGAGCCGGCCCAAGTGCTTATCCTCGGCGGCGGCGTGGTCGGGACCAATGCCGCAAAGGTGGCAGCCGGCCTGGAGGCGAGCGTTATTGTCATGGATGTGAACGTTGACCGGTTGCGCTATCTCGATGACGTGATGCCGGCCAATGTGCATACCGTGTTCAGCAGCCGGCTGGCGCTTCAGAAATACCTGCCGATGGCGGACCTGGTCATCGGTGCGGTATTGATCCCCGGGGGGGCGCGCTGTCCCATCCTGATCCCGCGAGAGGCGCTGGCGACGATGCAACCGGGCTCGGTCATCGTCGACGTCGGCGTGGACCAGGGCGGTTGCTGCGAGACGATCCATCCCACGACGCACGAGGACCCGACCTACATCGTGGATCACGTCGTCCACTACGGCGTAACCAACATGCCCGGGGCTGTCGGACGGACGTCCACCTTCGCGCTGACCAACGCCACATTGCCTTATGTGGTCAAACTGGCTGACAAGGGCTACGAAAAAGCCTGTCGCGAGGATCCGGGTCTTGCGGGCGGAATTAATATCGAACGCGGGCGGGTTACCAACCGGGCTGTGGCGGAATCCTTCGGTTTGGATTATCAACCTGCGTCCGTTCTGGTGTGACATGGATTTTCGACATTACGTTTCGCCACAGACGCCGGGTTTGCCAGCGGGCTGTCGCCCACGGGTTACAACGCGCGGGCTTTTGGAGTTCAACTCGTGGTCTTTAAGATCCAGTTTATGCGTCGGGTATGGTTCACCGCGAAGTTGATGGGAATGAACCGCGTCTACCGGACGGGCCGATCCCCGACTCGAGCACTATGAAGAACGTCATCATTACAATCTTGTCAATCGTGGCTTTGGTGGCCGGCTATGTGGCTCTGTCCAGCAAGCTGCGAATGCCTCTCAGCATGCTTGAGGGCAAGACGGCGATCATTCAGCGCGGCGACCTGACCCTGCCGATCAACGCCACGGGCGAGGTCAGGCCGGCTCGCCGCGTGGAGATCAAAGCGGAGGCCAGCGGCGAGGTGATCGAGATCGCCAAGCAGGCGGGCGATCGCGTTGAGGCGGGTGATCTGTTGATCCGGCTGCAGCGCGACGATGAGCAACGCAACGTGGATCGGGCCGGGCTCGATCTGGACATTGCCGGTGCGAGACTTGAAGACGCGCGGCTTCGGCTCCGACAGGCGCGAACCGCCGACCTTCGAGCCGCCCAATCCCGCGTTGATGAACTGGCTGAGCGGGTCCGAATGGCCAAGTTCCGTATGAAGAAGCTGGCTGAACTTCCGGAACACCAACGAAATGACGAGGAGATGCTGCAGCGCGAGACGAACTACGGCAGCAGCAAGGCTCAATTGGGCGCCGCCGAGGCGAATCTGGAAACAGCCGAGATCGCCGTCCCTCGGTTCGAGCAGGCCCTGAAGCAAGCGGAAGCTGCGTATGAAACCGCCAAGACCGTGCTCGGCGATGCCGAGAAGCGTCTGAGCAAGACGAACATCATGGCGCCCATTCCGGGAATCGTGTCCGACGTTCGTGTTCAGGTTGGAAATGTGATTCAAGGCGGTAGGACCACTCTGACCGGCGGCACGGTTCTGGTGGTGGTGGTCGATATGGACAAGCTGGTAGTTCGGGCGGAGGTGGACGAAGCCGACATCGGACGAGTGCTCGAGTTGTCCCCTGCGTGGGCCAGGCCGGGGCACGCGCAGGCCGATCAAATGCCCGACGATTGGCGCCAGGCTGCGGCTATGAGCGACTTTCCGCCCATCATCACGGTCGAGTCGTTTCGCGACGAAGAGTTCACCGGCATCATCGAGCGAATCTATCCGGAGCCCAAAAGCCTCAGCGGCGTGGTGACCTATCTTACCGATGTCATCATTACCAGCGAGAATCGAAGCCGGTTGCTGCCCGGGATGCGGGCCGACGTGCGGTTCACCTCGGAACATCTGGAGAACGTGGTGCTCTGCCCGAATGAGGCGATCCGGCCCGGTTCGGACGGCGAACTCGGCGTTTTTGTTCCGAAGGCGGGGCCGACGTCGGAGGAAAAAACCGTCGAATTCGTCTCCTGCAAGTTCGGGTTAAGCGACGGCAATTACTCCCACGTGAAAGATGGGCTGGGCCAAGGAGATGTCGTCTACGTAAAGCTTCCGCTGCAACGCGACCGGGACAAGGAACGAAAAAAGAAGCGCCGAAGGTAGCGCTGCGTCCATCGCCTTGGACCGTCCAGCAAAACGTGTTTCGAAGCGCCAACGACAGTCCGACGTTCGCGCAGGCCTTTTCAAAATGCCTGCGGATCGGTTTTGTTAGAAGCTCTTAATCTCCACAACGATCGACCCACCGGATGATCCGAGCCGTTCAACTGTGCAAGAAATACCTCATGGGCGACTCCGTGGTGAACGCCCTGGCCGGCGTGGATCTGCACATTGCAGCCGGCGAGTTCGTCAGCATCATCGGCGCCTCGGGCAGCGGGAAGAGTACGCTGATGCACATCATCGGCTGCCTCGATCGGCCGACGTCCGGCACGCTCGAGTTTCGCGGGCAAACCGTCAGCGGCATGAAGGAAAAACAGCTTGCGGAAATCCGCAATCGGCACATCGGGTTTGTTTTCCAAACCTTCAACCTGATCAACCGGACCTCGGCCTTGGACAACGTGATCGTCCCCTTGGTGTATACGCGCCGGCCGTTCGCCAAAAAGCAGGCCCGCGATGCACTGGAGCGGGTCGGGCTCTTGCACCGGGCCAAACACAAACCCAGTGAGATGTCCGGCGGGGAGTGCCAGCGGGTCGCGATTGCGCGGGCCATTGTGAACAGCCCCAGTCTGCTCCTGGCGGATGAGCCGACCGGCAATCTCGATACGCGCACCGGCGAGCAGATCATGAACACCTTCCACGAACTGCACGCGGAGGGGATGACCATAGTGCTGGTGTCGCACGAGATGGATATCGCGGCTCAAGCCGATCGGATGATTCAAATGCGAGACGGCCTCATCATCGAGGACACCGCCGTGGATGACGATCATCGACAGAAGATCATTGCCGACGCCCATGAGGGATATCGCAAGGCGTTCCTGCAAAAGGCCGCCAGCCGAAAGAACCCTCGGATTGCCGGCGCCGTTGGCGGGCCGGAAAGACGAGAAGCGAAGAGCGAATGAGAAAAGCTTTCGAGACAATAGGGCTGAAGGGCGTCATTGGTGGAGTCGTCTTCTTTCACTCTTTGGCATCTTTATCGTTGTCCATTACCGGAATGATCTGATGTTTCACTTGCGGATACTTCTGACTGCCTTGCGAGGTCTTCAACAAAACCTCTTGCGCTCCCTGTTGGCCACGCTGGGTGTCATCATCGGCGTGGGGGCGGTGGTCTCCGCCGTGTCGATCCTCGAAGGGGCGCAAAAGGACATTCTCGAAAAGTTCGAATCTCTCGGCGCCGATCAGGTGCTGGTGTTCAATGGGACCAGCCAAAGGCATCGCCGTACCGCTAGTTTCTCGCTGGTGCCGGAAGACGCTACGTTGATCGAACAGCAAAATGTCGGCCTCATCGTAGCGACCGCGCCGCAGTGTGGCAGCCCCGGGCAGATCAAGTACTTTGCGAAGAACACCTTCGTGTCGATCCTAGGCACGACCGAGTCCTACGCGACCATCAACAACTACCAGGTCGAAAGCGGCCGGTTCCTGACTCGGGAGGACGTTCGCGGGCGGAGCATGGTCTGCGTGCTTGGGTTCGGTGTTGCGGACGACCTGTTCGGCGCCATGCCCGCCGTCGGCAAGACGGTCAAGATCAACGGCAAGAGCTTCATCGTTGTGGGCGTGATGGAAGAGGCGGGCGCCTTGGGATTCATCAAGGTGGACGACCAGGTTCTGCTTCCACTGTCCAAAGCCATGGCCCGAATGTTTGGACAACGATACTTGACCATGTTAGTGGCCCAATGCGCCGACACGGAGCGCCTGGCCTCCTGCATTGAGGGCGTGAAAAAAACGCTGCGGGGATCGCACCGGATCAAACCCGGCGAGCCGGACGACTTTCAGATATTTACTCAGGAACAGATCAAGCAGCAATTCGCGGAGACGGCCCAAATCTTCGCCGTCGTGCTCTACAGCATCGCGGGAATTTCCATCGTCGTGGGCGCCATCGGCATTATGAACATTATGCTCGTTTCGGTGACCGAGCGGACGCGGGAGATCGGCGTGCGCATCGCCGTGGGCGCTCGGCGCTTCGACATCCTCAAGCAGTTCCTCGCCGAGGCCAGCACCATCAGCCTGTTGGGCGGCGCGCTGGGCGTCGTGTGCGGATGGGCCATGGCGAATTTCCTCGGCGCCTTTACCAACGGCCTGATCGAGGCCTA
>JADFMZ010000166.1 GCA_022563615.1 Planctomycetota bacterium | reverse complement strand
GCGGGTGGAAGAGGAGCTAGCGGAGGGCTTTCCGGGGGCGCGCGTTCAGCGGGTCGATAGCGACACGATGACGCACCGCCGTTACTACGAGCAGGTGATCGACGATTTCGAGCAGCGGCGGATCGATGTGCTGGTGGGCACGCAGATGATCGCCAAGGGGCTTGATTTTCCGTTCGTCTCTTTTGTGGGGGTGATGGATGCGGACACAGCCGCCTTGGGGGCGGACTTTCGATCCCATGAGCGATTGTTCCAGTTGATCACGCAGGTGGCTGGTCGCGCCGGGCGAGGGAACACGCCGGGAGAGGTTGTGGTGCAGACCAACTCACCGGGGTTGCCTGCCCTGCGCTTTGCGCTGCAGCACGACTATGAATCTTTCGTCAACGCGGAGCTGCCCATGCGCGAAACGGTCGGGTTTCCGCCCTTTCGGAGATTGGCCCGAATCGAATTGGCCCATGCCCGCGAAGAGATTGCACGCAAGGAGGCGGAAGCGCTGTCGGATCGCATCGATGCGGTGATCCAAGCGATGTCGCTCGAACACGCCGACGTATTGGGCCCCAATCCGTGCTTTCTGCCTCGGTTGCGAGGTCGCTATCGCTACGACATGCTCGTTCGTGCTCGAAACGCATCCGATCTGCGGTCATTACTGGTCCGACTGGAAGCCGAGGGGGCGCTGCGCACGAAGGTCAAGTCCATGATTGTCGATGTGGACCCGGTGGCCTTGAGCTGACCCATTCATGAAGTAGCGGTTGTCGAGCCGCCGGGGGCGCTCGCGTCAGGCATCTTTTTCCTTGCAGAGGTCGTCGCCGTGCGTCTGGTCGAAGGCTTCGTTGAAGTTGTAGATGTCGTCGAAGTCGTCGAGGGTGTCCTCCGGCTGTTTCCGCATCATGTCAAAATCAATGAAGCCAAACACGATTCGCCCAAAGTCGT
This sequence comes from Planctomycetota bacterium, assembly GCA_022563615.1. Taxonomy (GTDB): domain Bacteria; phylum Planctomycetota; class Phycisphaerae; order UBA1845; family UBA1845; genus JADFMZ01. The sequence continues at coordinate 6,120 of JADFMZ010000166.1, read as the reverse complement.
TCGTCTGCTTGATGTTCCACCCTTCGAGCACGGTCTTGGCCAACATCCCCCAGCGTTCCAACGCATAGTCTCTCAGGGCCCAGCAAAGCTCCCTTCCGTTGACATGTCGATTCAGTTTTTCGCACCCGCCGGCTGCGTCGATGGCGGCCGCCAGCGGCCCCGGCAATTCGCTAGCTTGGTATTTGACGATCAGGTCCGACCAATCCAGATCGTACAGCATGAGGTACTGTTGGAGGTGCCGGTGGGCGGACGTCTCGGGTCCGTGGACTCGTTCCGAGGCGAAACTGAGCCCTTCGCGGATAAACAGGAACGCCTCTTCCGGGTACTGCCCAACGTGCCCGGCCAGTTCGTGTAATGTTTTCGGCGGCTCCTCGACCATCCAACGATCCTAGCTAAGTGCTTTTTGGAGCGGACCCGCCCTCGGAGGGCCCGGATGGCGGGCGCCGTCGCCGGCGTCGCCGACTCCTCCCACGAGGTTCCCGCCCTGCGGCGCCGTCTTTGGCTGCTTTGTCTGTGCCTTCTTTTGACCCAGGCCGATGTCCGCCGCGCCCTTGGTCCGCCCTGGGCTGCCCGGTCGGCGATCCGGTGGGGGCGGCCGTCTGAGGTGAAGAGGCGGAGCCCGTTTCGGCTGGTCGGCCTTGGCGACCTCGGCCACGCGACCGATCCCGTCGGGGGTCGGATTTCCTGGCTTCGGCGGTTCTTTTCGCCGCGACTTCCGACGCGGTCGGCTCGCTCCGCTGGGGCGCCGGAACGCCTACCTCCATAATGTCCTCAGCCACGACCGTCATCAAGGTATCGTCGTCGGCGCGGATCTGCACCAGTTGCGTCAGAATCTGGCGGTTGACCACCACGCCTACCCCCTGCTGGGTTCGGATGCGCACGCCCGTTCTCGGCAGCTGCTTGTCCAATTCTTCATATCCCACATGCTCGTATCGAAGGCAGCACTTGAGCCGGCCGCAGCGGCCCGACACCTGTGACGGATCGAGCGTGGCCTTTTGCAGCTTGGCCATCCTCATGCTGATTGGCCGAAGCGTTTTCAGAAACACCTTGCAGCACACTTCGCGCCCACACGTTTCGTAGTCGGCCAGCAGCCTCGCCTCGTCCCGGGCGCCGATCTGGCGCATTTCAATCCGCGTGCGGTATTCCTGGGCCAGTTCCTTGACCAGATCCCGAAAATCCACGCGTTCCTCGGAGGTAAAGTAGAAGATGATGCGCTCGCCGCCGAAGAGACTCTCGGACTCCGCCATGTGCATCGGAAGGCTGCGTCGCCGGGCCAGTAGCCGGCTGAAGTCGCGACGCTTGCGATTGCCCTCCTGAATATGCGCGTATTCCGCCAGGTCGGCGGCCGTGGCCTCGCGCAGAATGCGGCCGGCTTCGAAGATGAACGACTCCTGCCCGCATGATTTGACCCACTTTTTCATCTGCTCGCGCGTGACCGATTTGTCACATCCGCTGCAGGTGAGCGAGACCTGGTCACCCATCTCGATCCCGCGCTTGGTTTGAATGACCACCTTCGCGCCGCAACTGAACTTCATATCCGGCGCATGGCTGAACTCGCCGATGTAGCGCATGTAGCCGAAACGCACCGCCGTGGTCGGGTAGATCTTTTCCAGACCGTTGCCGCAACGAACCTTTTCGCCCCGCGTCGGGCCGCTGCCGCAACTGCCGCACCCGCCATGAGAAGGTTCTCCCGGCGGTCCGAGGATTAACTCATCCAGACTGATTGTCGAATCGACCATGACAGCATCCACCCATGCGGGAGAGATGATTCCTGCTCAACGGCGGGCGCCAAGCGCTGGCTTGCGAATAGTGCAAGACGATCAGGACGCGCCAACCACCTTGTTCAGCACCGTTTGATATTCCTTTTTCCCGCGAAGGCCGATGAACTTTTCGACAATTTCGCCCTTGTGAAAAAGGATGACGGTTGGGATCGCGCTGACGGAGAATCGCACCGAAATCTCCCGGTTCGCATCCGTATCCACCTTGCCTACCTTGACCTTGCCTTCATACTCGGCGGCCAGTTCTTCGATCAAAGGCGTCAGCGCTTTGCACGGGCCACACCACTCCGCCCAAAAGTCCACCAGCACCGGCTGGTCAGACTGCAAAACATCCTGGTCAAAATTGTCATCCGTGATCTCGATTGTGTTTGCGCCAGCCATTGTCTCTCCTAGTTACACCCATCCAAGCATCAACAAGTTATTCGGTATTCTAAGAGTTTGGTGGTTAGCGGTCAACTTGACCCCCGGGGTGAACCCGCTTGGCGGCCTGTTAACCCGACATCCTAACTCGCGCCCTGAGATTCAAACTCAAAGGTAAGTTGCTCGCGTCGCGGATTCCTGGTTGTTCTACAGGCCTGGCTGGGGATGGCTCGCACGAATCCCGGTCCGTCCAGCCCGTATCGCCTCTTCGAAATCTCAAAGAGGCTTACGATACTCTCCCAGTAGGCGCCCCGGCCGCGCATTCGAGCGCCGAATGCGGAATCGTCCAACCTTCCCCCCCGGATGTCACGCAGGCGTTGGATGACCCGATCCGCCCGCAGCGGCATCGTCTCGCGCAATCGGCTCAGAAACACCTCCTCAACGCTGCCGGGCAGTCTCAGCGCGGTCATGGAAGCGCTGCTGGCGCCCGCCCGGGCGGATTGCTCCAGGATGGACGGGATGTCGCAGTCCGAAAGACCGGGGATCACCGGGGCGATGAACACACTGACCGGAACGCCGGCGTCGCGGAGCCTGCGAATCGCCTCAAATCGACGCGCCGGCGGCGGCGCCTGAGGTTCGAGCAGTGCCGCCGACTTCCGATCCGCAAACGGGATGCTCATGTAGACGTGGGTTCCCGCCCGCTTGTTCAGTTCAGCCAGCAGGTCGGCATCGCGGACCACCAGGTAACCTTTCGTCACAACGATCGCCGGGTTGGCAAACTCGAGGCAAACCTCGAGGCATTGCCGCGTGATGCCGTAGCCGGCTTCCAGCGGCTGGTAACAATCTGTGATGCCGGAGAAATTGACCATCTCGCCCTTCCAACTTGGTTTGGAAAACTCCCGGCGAAGGAGGTCAGCCGCGTTGCGCTTGACGATCAGTTTCGTCTCGAAATCCGTGCCCGCGCCGAGACCCAGGTATTCGTGATAGGGCCGGGCGTAACAATACGCGCAGGCGTGCTGACATCCCCGATAAGGGTTGACCGACCAGTTAAACGGCAGGTCGGGGCTGTCATTTCGTGACAGGATCGATCCCGAGGTCTCCTCGTAGACTTCGATTCGGGCCTCAGGCGGCGGGCCGATCCACTCCCGCTGCTGGCTCAGATAGGGGTTGGGCGGATTGTCGATTCGTCGTAGTTTCATCGCGGCGTCGCGCCGGCCTCTATGGCTTTCCCTTTTTTTCGACCCAGAGACCGCAAGTAGTATATTCGGTTCTTGTTAGGATTGCAAGACGGGTTCGCAGACGTGTCACCGCTCGGTTCCAGGCGACCCTGTGACTTGTTGATCCGCCGGGAATAATACCCATGGGCCTCTTTACAGGTGTGTCGCCGCCCTTAACAATCGATCCTCGACGATCGAAACCGGTCCATCTCAGGGAGGAGCGTTGTGGCTGCCAAGGCTAACCGTATTTTGCACGGCGATTGCATCAAGGAGCTTCGCAAGCTCGACGAAGGGTGCGTTGACCTGGCCTTTGCCGACCCGCCGTTCAACATCGGCTACGACTACGATGAGTACGACGACAAGCGCTCGAGCGTTGACTACCTCGATTGGTCCAGGCGGTGGATCAGTGAGGTCGTTCGCGTGCTCAAGCCCGACGGCACGTTCTGGCTGGCCATCGGTGACGAGTACGCGGCTGAGTTGAAAGTGCTCTGCACGCGGGCGCTGGGCTTGACCTGTCGAAACTGGGTTGTCTGGTACTACACCTTCGGCGTGCATTGCAAGGGGAAGTTCACGCGCTCCCACGCCCACCTGTTTTACTTCGTCAAGAACGAGAAGCACTTCACGTTCAACGTCGACGCCGTCCGCGTGCCGTCGGCGCGCCAACTCGTCTACGCCGACAAACGCGCCAACCCCAAGGGCCGGGTGCCCGACGACACCTGGATCATTCGACCCGAGGAGGGAAACGGCAAGACGGCCAAACATCGAAACAGCCAAACGGCCAGCCGTCGAAACGGCCGGATGCCGAAACACCGAAAGTCCGACATCTCGAATACGAGCCGCGCCCGTAAGGAAGCGGCCGTTGCAACGATTGGATCGCCCGACATTTTGTCGTTTGTTCTGCGTCCGCAGGACGTGCCTGAAAGCTTCGCCGCCGACGGCGATACCTGGTACTTTCCCCGAGTTTGCGGCACGTTCAAGGAGCGCACCGGCTTTCACGGGTGCCAGATGCCCGAGCAACTGCTGGGTCGGATCATCAAGGCCTGCTCGAACGAAAAAGACCTGGTCCTCGACCCATTTTCCGGCAGCGGCACCACGCTGGTCGTCGCAAAGAAGCTCAACCGCCGCTATGTAGGCATCGAATTATCCAAGACCTACGTTGCCGAGGTCGGGACGCGTCTCAAGCGTACATGCGTTAATGAACCCCTCACCGGCCCGGAAAACCCGCTTACCAGCGTCGCAACCACCGCCAACGGCAAGGTGCGCAGCGTCACCGGGAAACGCGTCGCCCGGCGCATCGCAACGCAAATCGGCGAGAAAACTCTCTGGGACTAGCGCAATGACACGCGCCAATTTGTGGGTGACGGGCAGCGCCCTGTTGTCGTGTGCCACTGCTCTTGAGCAGTGCCCTCGGCGGTTTTCGTGAAGTTCGTGCACTGCTCAAGAGCAGTGGCACGCGCACAGAACGACGCGTGATGGTGCGCTAGCAGCCTGTTGAAAAACACAAAGATTGAGTGTGGCACCGGTTTTCAACCGGTGAAAACACGGGTTACAAACCCGTGCCACAATTTTTCAACGGGCTGCTAGGCTTTCAGGAACCCGTCGGCGACGGCCACAAGCTCTTTGACATGTTCGACGCTGGAGGCCAGCAGCTTGCGCTCGTCGGCATCCAGCTCAACCTCGATGACCTTCTCCACGCCGTTGCAGCCAAGCACGCAGGGCACGCCGACGAAGTATCCGCCGACGCCATACTCCTTGTCGCAATAGGCTGCGCAGGGCAGGATGCGTTTCTTGTCCTTGATGATGGCCTCGGCCATCTGAATCGTGCCGGCTGCGGGGGCGTAGTACGCGCTGGTGCCCATGAGCTTGACGATTTCGCCGCCGCCCATCTTGGCCCGTTCCAGGATGGCGGTCAGGCGATCGGGCGGGATCAACTGCGTAACGGGAATGCCAGCCACCGACGTGTACCGAGGCAGCGGCACCATGTCGTCGCCGTGTCCGCCCATCAGCAAGGCTGAGATGTCCTCCACGCTACAGCCCAGTTCCAGGGCGAGGAACGTGCGGTAGCGGGCGATGTCCAGGCAGCCGGCCTGGCCCACGACGCGCTGCGTCGGGAAGTCCGTCTTCTTCCAGGCGGTGTAGACCATCGCGTCGAGCGGGTTGGAGACGACGATCAGCACCGCTCCGGGTGCGACCCGTGCGATCTGCTCCGAGACCGAGCCGACGATCTTGACGTTGGTCTGGATCAGGTCGTCGCGGCTCATGCCCGGCTTGCGCGGCACACCGGCGGTCAGGACAACCACGTCGCTGTCAGCGGTGTCGGCGTAGTCGGTCGTGCCCACGATGTTGGCGTCGAACCGGTCGATCGGCCCACACTGGGCCAAGTCCAGGGCTTTGCCTTTCGTCTTGTCTGCGAAATCGGGGATATCGAGCAGGCAGACGTCTCCCAGGTTCTTTTGCGCTGCCCAGACGGCGCAGCTGGCGCCGACGTTACCCGCTCCGACGATAGTGATCTTCGCCCGTTTCATGCTGTGTTCCTTTTTTGGTTAGTCCACCAAGAAGTATCGACCGACACGGCTGTGAGATTTAGCGACTCGGAGCGATCGCGTCGTTTGGCACGGGGTACCAACTGGGCCGGTCATCACGCATGCGAGGGCCCGAGCCGGACCCACCCGCTACGTCGTCGGGCTGGCGGCGGCGAAACCTGCGGCAAGTGCGCCAACTTCCCAGGTCTGGGAAACCCTCGGTAGCCAGGGGGCCCCTAACTG